>NZ_QKRS01000007.1:0-257431 GCF_024261405.1 Pseudomonas sp. FBF18
CACGGTGTTCAAGGGCAGCCTCGATGGCAAGGGGTTCAATACCGTGTCGGGGGTTGCGCCGGGGCCGGCGTGGGTCAGGTTTGGTCTCGATACGGTCAACACCTGGAGCCTTGGCAGTTTTACCAAGGGCCTGCCCTGGCCGAGCCTGTCGGCCCTCGAAGAGGGCACGCCGTCGATGCTCGGTGCGATGCTCGACAAGCTCAAGCCTGATGTTGGCGGCAGCCTGATCGAAGAGGCCAAGCAACTCGCCGGCAAGGGCATGCATGCAGCAAAGACCGGCAGTGACTTGCTCAACACCGGCCAAAGCGCGCGCCAAGGCATGCAGCAGATGCGGGGCGCAATGCAGGGCGGCATGGGTGGGCTGGCACAGCGGGTCAGCGCTTCCAGTGCCGTCGGTTCTACGCTGCCTGCCGCCTCGGCGGCGCTGAGTGCGGCGGGCCTGGCCGGCCTGCCAAGGTTGCCAGTACCCAAGCTGGCTGAACTCAAGGCTCACAGCCTGAACACTGTTACCGATTTGCTGCCAGGTGAACTGATCTCATGACTGAACATACCTACGCTTGCGACGACCACTCCCGCGCCTCGCAGGTAGCCATCACCCCGCTTCGCGAAATCCAGATAGAGGACGTTGGTCGTGGCGCCGTGGTCTTCGATGCCTGGCTACGTGAGGTCAGTGCCAGTTTTGCCACCCTCGAGCGCATCAGCGGTGTCGCCGGCAGTGTGCCCATGGCAGGCAATATCATTGCCTTGGTCGACGCGCTGGGTGATGTTGTCGCGCTGGCGCGCAGCAACGTACCTGAGCCCTTTGATTGCGCGAGCTTCGGGCTCAACCTGATCGGTCTGGTGGCTTCCCCTGCGAGCATGACCGCAGCACGCATGGCCTTGCGCCCGATGCTGTTCATCGTGCGCCAGGAGGGCAAGCGGGCGCTGGGTGATGCGCTGATAGAGCTGATGGCGGGCCACTTGAATGCTGACATCGTCGGTAGCCTGGATGACTTCGTCGAGCAGTCCCAGGGCAATCTCAAGGAGGCGTTGGCCCAGGCAGCAATCCTGGGCGAACAGATCATTCTCGACATCGCCTCAGGCCTCGGTGCTTTGGTTGCCGGCACTGCTGTGGGTGTGGCCAGCCCGGTCTCGGCGCCAGCTGGAAGCCGGCTTGTCCACGACCCGACGGCGAGCATCGACAACTATCTCCGGGCAGCCTTTGATGCCTACAAGGCGGCCGGCAAAGGCATGACCAGTGCTGCTGTCAGCGTTGCACTGGGGGACGAGGGCAAAGCTGGCCTACTGGCGCAGATTGCGCGCCTGCGGGAACTGGCGCCACAGGTGCGTGCTGAAATCCTTGAACTTTCCGATCCCGGCTGCCCTTGCTCCATTGAAGGCCTGCGCATGAAGCTGGCCAGCAGCGTAGAGCAATGGCGCACGCGCAACCCCCAGGTTGTGGTGGCCAACGTCAAGACCGCAGCCATCAGCACGGCCCAGCACCAGGCTGCCGACGGTAAGGTCGAAACGCAGAAGATGCAGAGCCCGGCGAGCCTGGAGGCCAACCAGTGCAAGAATGGCGCGCCCACCAGCACGTGCAACCGCATCAACTTCGCCTCAGGTAGCGAGACGCTTCAGCACACCGACTTCAGCCTGCCGGGGCCGTTTCCGATCGTGTGGACGCGTACCTATCATTCGCGCCTCGATGCCCTCGACAGCGCCAGCCTGGGCGCACGCTGGATCACCGAATTCACCACGTGCATCGATGTGCTGGATGACGGCGTGCTGTTCCACGACGTGGATGGCCGCAGTTATGCCTACCCGCTGCCCAAGATCGGTATGTCGCACTATGACCCGGTGGAGTACAACGCCCTGGTACGCACCACCGACAGTCAGCTGATTCTCATGCGCGGGCTGGGGCGCAAGGAAACCTATGAGCGGGCAGGGGGGCGCTTCCTCCTCACGCATATCGTGCTGCGCAGTGGCGCAGGAGCCATGCTGCATTACGAGCACCGTCATCAGGGGCGTCCGGTACTCTCGGACATCAACACCTACCAGGAGAATGACCCTGCCAAGGTACACCTGCAACTCGGCACCGTGCTTGACGGGCATGGCCGTATCCAGGGGCTCTGGCAGGTGGTCGATGGCAAGCCGCTGCGCCAGCTCTGCGCTTATCACCACGATCGGCTTGGCGACCTGGTAAGCGCCCAGGACGAGCATGGCGCTGCCTGGCAGTACGCGTACCAGCACCACCTGATCACGCGCTATACCGACCGTACCGGTCGTGGTCTCAACTTGCGCTGGGACGGCAGCGGCCCTCGCGCCAGGGCCGTGCACGAATGGGCAGACGACGGCAGCTTCGAGACTCGTCTCACCTGGGATGAACACATTCGTCTGACAACGGTGACTGACGCATATGGCCAGCAGACCCGTCACTATTACGATGCGCAGGGCTACACCTATCGTATCGAGTACCCGGATGGGCGCTCGGAGTGGCTGTTTCGCGACCAGCGCAAGAACCTGATTCGCCACCTTCATGCCGACGGCAGCCAGGATCGTTTTGCCTACGACGAGCGAAGCAACCGGCTGCAACACATTCGTGCCGACCATAGCGTGGTGCATTACGCGTACAGCGACGATGATCAGCTGATCAAGGTTCGGGATGCTGAAGGTGGGCTGTGGCGACGGGACTACGACGAGCGCGGCAACCTGGTAGAGACGGTCGACCCGCTGGGCAACAAGACCGAGTTTGCCTACACCGCCACAGGCCAGGTCAAGGCAATCAAGGATGCTCACGGCAACGAGAAGAAACTCGGGTACAACGAGGCCGGGCAGATGCTCGAATACACCGACTGTTCGGGCAAGACCAGCCAGTGGCACTACAACGAATTCGGGCAACTGGTGGAAACCGCCAATGCGGCGGGCGACAAGACGCAGTACGAATACAAGGCGGGGCAGTTGGCCAAGGTGATTCATCCAGACAAAACCGAAGAGCGCTTCGAGCGTGACGCCGAAGGGCGCTTGCTCGCGCACCTGGATGCGCTGGATCGCTGTACTACCTGGTCCTATACGGCTGCCGGTCTGTTGGCTGAACGGGTGGATGCGAAGGAGCACACGTTGCGCTACCAGTGGGACAGGCTGGGGCGGTTGCTCAGCCTGGAGAACCAGAACGAGCAGTGCGCGTTTTACCAGTACGATGCCATGGGACGTCGAGTGGCAGAAACCGGCTTCGATGGTGTGACCGTCCGTTATCGGTACGACCCCTGCACTGGGCGCCTGGCGAGCAGCCAGGTGGGGCAGCGCCGCATCGATTTGCACCACGACCGCATGGGCCGGTTGATCGAGCGCACAGCGCACCTTGGCGATCAGCGCCAAACAGAGCGCTTTGCCTACGACGGCAATGGCAAGGTGCTGCAGGCGATCAACGACTCCAGCACACTGCAATGGTTCTATGACGACGCGGGCAACCTGACCCGTGAGCACCAGCATTACCTGGCAACGGGTACGCCGATGGTAGCGGTGTGGCTGCACGAGTACGACGCACTCAACCAGCGAATCGCCACCACGCGCCCGGATGGCCACAAGGTCAGCTGGCTGACTTACGGCAGCGGCCATCTCCTGGGCATGCGACTTGACCAGCACGAAATACTGGCTTATGAGCGCGACGATCTGCATCGCGAAGTCGCCCGCCATCAGGGCAACAAACTGACGCAAACGCAGGTATGGGACGCGCTAGGGCGTCCGCAAGAACAGTTGCTCACCAGTCATGACGGCCAATCCATTCTGTGCAAGCGCGAGTATCAATACGACCCGACCGGTCAACTGACAGACATCCTCGATACCCGTCGTGGTCACCTGGCCTACCAGTACGATCCGCTAGGCCGCCTGCTGCAGGCCAACAGCCGCCTGGGTGAAGAAACCTTTGCCTTCGACCCGGCCGGCAACCTGACGGACAAGGCGCGGCAACTGCATCGCCCGCTGGATAACGATGCCAGCTCCCACAAGGTGATGGACAACGTGCTGCGCGAATACGCGGGCAGCCGCTACACGTATGACGAGCGCGGTAACCTTGTGCAACGCTTGCACAACGGTGTGCCTGCCCACTTCAGCTGGGACTTGTTCAATCGCCTGGTGCGCTACAGCGACGACAGGCTCAGTGTGGAATACAGCTATGACGCCCTTGGTCGGCGGTTGCACAAGCATGCCGTCGCCCATTACAAGGACAAGCCCGAGGCCGGCACCGGCTGGAATGCAATGCAGCGCAGCAAGCGTCAGCGTGAGCTGCACTGCGGTTTCACGCTGTACGGATGGGACGGCGAAACCCTGGCCTGGGAAAGCGCATTGCCCCTCGACGAGGGCGACACAGGCCGTACCGTTCACTACCTCTACGAACCGGGCCGCTTCGTGCCTGTGGCTCAAGCGTTGCACAAGCGCTCGATACGCCTGCTCAGGCAACCCGACTGGCAGGGCCGTCATTACGACATCGACCAGGACCCACTCTGGCAGGCACTGCCCACTGCGCCAGCGTTCGACGTCATTGCCTGGTACCACTGCGACCACCTGGGCACGCCAATGGAAATCACCGACCACAACGGCAATGTTGCCTGGACGGGGCAGTACAAGGTGTGGGGTGAGGTTCGTGAAGAGCGCTCGTCGTGGGCCGCGCAGCATGGCGTGGGCAATCCGATTCGTTTTCAGGGGCAATACCACGACCCTGAAACGGGGCTGCATTACAACCGATTCCGTTACTACGAACCCCGCATGGCGCGCTATGTGTCGAGAGACCCGATCGGGATGCTGGGTGGGTTGAACGTGTACAGCTATGTGAGTAACACGCCTGTTATGCGGGCTGACCCGTTGGGGCTGTTCGACCTGAACATGCCAGGCGTCGCGGAGCGCGCTTCACTGGGAAGTTGGATGTTGCAGAATGGTGCGACACCGGATGAGGTTTCCCGGGCGATGGCGCCGCCGCCGGCCAAACCTATTATGACGGGGGAGTGTAGGGCTTCTGCAGCATTGACAGCAGGAACCGGCGGAGCAATAAGTGTGAGTGCGAACGAAAGAACAGGTTTGGCGGGTCTGGCCTCTGTGCCCATGATGAGTGCCGGCGCTCGTGCAACTGCTAGCTGTGGATTTAAATTTAGCGACCCAAATTCAAAGTCTTTACCGGCAGCAGCAGGAGTTGGTGTGACTTTAGGTATTTTGCAAGTAGACGTCACGCAGACGTCTACTTGGCCAGAGTTCTATATCGGTCTTGGCGGTGGGTTCGGTCCTGAAATCGAACTTCCTGCAAGCCCCAATGTTTCAATCCCATTGTTCTAGGTGATTTATGTGCGGAACTATCCAGTTTTTTCGGATTTTTTTGTTTGTTTTTTGTGGTCTGTCCATGGCGGCTGCGGTGATTTACGCAAACCAATTCTGCAAGAAAAAAGGCATCAATATGAATACTTTTTCTGGCATGTTTGAAATGTGGGCGATGGTTTTCAAGTTTGAGCATAAAAAGCTGTCATTCATCATGCTGACTGCAACCTATGGCGGGGCACTCATGATTGTCGCTATTTTTGTACTGACCCTTTGGGGGCAGAGTAAGGGTTGTGTCTTTCCGATCAATGACAGGGCGATGCGTTAAGCAAAGGACTTCATACATGGCAATGAGGGCATCAGGGGTACCGAGTCGAAGGCGCAACGCATTAAACTGCTGCCGACAACCGCCACCGCAACACAAATAAGTGACCCTCAAACGAAAACATTCACTTACCAGGGCTGCCAGTACGTCGAAGTTGCCGGGGCGCACCTCTATTTTCCACTGTAATTATTCCACTGAAAGATTGAGGGCGTATTGTGTGCTTTTGGATGGCTTTATTGATTGAAATAATTTTCTGGTTTTTGTTTGGGGTGGTTTTTTTAGCGGTTTTTTATGCAAATGCATACTGCAAGCGTAATGGCATAAATATGAATACCTTTGCAGGACTTTTTGAGATGTATAGGCATGTTTTTTCATTTAAAAATAAGATGCTTTCGTGGGTGGTTCTTACAACTGTTTACGGCGGAGCGGCCGCAGGAGTCGGGTTGGCTTCTTTGGTGTTTTACGCGCGATCTCAGGGGTGTGCGCTTGATGTAGTGGTTAATTTAGGGTGAGTGAAAGGAGAAACAAGAGCTGAAGTATGGCTCGGCAAGTTTTTACTGGTGCGTGTTTGGCGCCGAAGAAGTGTATTTTAATTCGCAACTGTGATGTCTTGAATTTTTACAGGAAATTTGTATTTTGCTTGGTGTTTATTGTTTTATTGGGGCGGTCGAAAGGCTGTGTTTTGTAGTTGATGGGCGGTTTGGTGGGGTGGGCCATATTTCAGTGCTGCCATGCGGTGATGTAGCTCAGTTCGCTTTGTGGTCAGCGTTCTATCTTTAGTCTTGTGCCATCAGCGTGGTCAGAATAAATTCATGTGCGATACGATCCAGTTTTTCCGTATTTTTCTGTTTTTTGTGGGATGGTTGTTTTTGACGGTTTCGGTGATATACGCAAATCGCTGCAGCAAGAAAAAGGGTATCAATATGAACACTTTTTCGGGCATGCTTGAAGTGTGGGGTATGGTTTTCAGATTCGAAAATAAAAAGCTTTCAATCATGTTGCTGACATCAGCCTATGGAGGTGCGGTACTGGCAATCGTCATCCTCATACTAACGCATTGGGGCCAAAGCCAGGGTTGTGTCTTTCCGATCAATGACAGGACGATGCGTTAAGCAAAGGACTTCATACATGGCAATGAGGGCATCAGGGGTACCGCGTCGAAGGCGCAACGCATTAAACTGCCGCCGACAATTGCCACCGCGACACAAACAAGGGACCCTCAAATGACGACATTCACTCACCAGGACGGCCAGTACGTCGAAGTTGCCGGGGCACGCCTCTATTGTGAACAGCAAGGCAATCCACAGGGCCCGGCACTGGTTTTTCTGCACGGTGGCTTTGGCGATATCGAAACCTTCAATGCCATCACGCCGGCCCTGGCCGAACATTATCGTCTGATCGGCATCGACAGCCGCGGCCAGGGCAAATCGACCCTGGGGCACCTGCCGCTGACCTACCAGCGCTTGCAACTGGATGTGGAGGCGGTTGCCCGGCAGTTGGGGCTTGAGCGCTTCAGCCTCGTCGGCCACAGCGATGGCGGCATTGCAGCGCTGCGCATCGCGGCTGCCGGGAGCGCTGGCATCGACAAACTGGTGACGATCGGTGCCCACTGGCAACTGAAAGCGGATGATCCCGTGCGCGGCATGTACAGCCGCGTGACCGGCGCGCGCTGGCGTGAGCTGTTCCCGCACAGCTACGAGCGCTACCTGCAGTTGAACCCCGAACCCGATTTCGACCGCCTGGCCGTGGCGTTGCGCGAGCTGTGGCTGGATTCAGGCGAGCAAGGCTACCCGAATGAAACGGTGTGCGGCATCACCGCCGATTTGCTGGTGATTCATGGCGATCAAGACCGCCTGGTAACGCGGGCCAACGCCTGCGAGCTGGCCGATCGGGTGGCGAATGCGCAACTGCTGAACATCCCGTTTACCGGGCATTCGCCGCACGAGGATCACCCCCAGTGGGTAATGCCTGCGCTCAAGGCACTGCTGGGCCTGTAACATGACGCTGCCGTTTGCGCGCCGCGCGGCTTGATCCGGCCTTAAGTGTCAAGGAGCACCCACCATGCGAGGCTTCCATTGCGCCACCTGTGGCGAGTATCACGACGAGTTGCCCACCACCTTCGGCGCGCCAGCCCCTGCCGCCTGGTATGACCTGCCGCAGGCAGAGCGCGAGCAGCGTGCGCCACTGTCCAGCGATCAGTGCATCATCGATGACACCCACCACTTCGTGCTCGGACGCCTGGAAATCCCGATCATCGGCTCACCCGAGCCGTTCGTGTGGCTGACCTGGGTGACGGTCAGCGAGGCGGATTTCTACCGCACCAGCGAACTGTGGGAAACCCCAGGTCGCGAGCGCGAACCACCGTATGCGGCACGTGTGCAAAGCGAGTTCCCCTATGAGGTTTCGACCCTCAACCTCAAGGCTACGCTGCAGACCCAGGCCCTGGGCGACCGCCCGCTGGTGTTCGTGGACGCGGGCGATCACCCGCTCGCCCTGCAGCAAAACACCGGCATCACCCACGATCAGGCTCGGCAACTGGCCGAACGCTGCCTGCATCAGTGAACAGGTCAGCGCCTCACGCACTGTCAGTTACGGTCATTAACTTGTAACTTTCGGTCATTGAGCCTCACTTCCAGGCGCATTACTGTCCCTCACAGATAACCGACGGGCCCCGCTGCACGCAGCGAGGCGCCCGCATTCCGTGATCAGTTCGCTGTGGAGTTCACCATGACCGCCGCTCAATACCCGCACCTGCTTGCCCCGCTGGACCTGGGCTTCACCACCCTGCGCAACCGCACCCTGATGGGCTCGATGCACACCGGCCTGGAGGAGAAACCCGGCGGTTTCGAGCGCATGGCGGCATACTTTGCCGAGCGCGCCCGTGGTGGCGTCGGCCTGATGGTCACCGGCGGCATCGGGCCCAACGAAGAGGGCGGGGTATACTCCGGCGCGGCCAAGCTGACAACGGCCGAAGAAGCGCAGAAGCACCGTATCGTTACCCAGGCGGTGCACGAGGCCGGCGGCAAGATCTGCATGCAGATCCTCCACGCCGGGCGCTACGCCTACAGCCCCAAGCAGGTGGCCCCCAGCGCGATCCAGGCGCCGATCAACCCGTTCAAGCCCCGCGAGCTGGACGAAGAGGGCATCGAGAAGCAGATCCAGGACTTCGTCACCTGCGCCACGCTGGCCCAGAGCGCCGAGTACGACGGCGTCGAGATCATGGGGTCCGAAGGCTACTTCATCAACCAGTTCCTGGCCGCCCACACCAACCATCGCACCGACCGCTGGGGGGGCAGCTACGAGAACCGCATGCGCCTGGCCGTGGAGATCGTGCGCCGGGTGCGAGAAGCGGTCGGCCCGAACTTCATCATCATCTTCCGCCTGTCGATGCTCGACCTGGTGGAAGGCGGCAGCAACTGGCAGGAGATCGTGCAGCTGGCCCAGGCCATCGAGCAGGCCGGCGCCACGCTGATCAACACCGGCATCGGTTGGCACGAGGCGCGTATCCCGACCATCGCCACCAAGGTGCCGCGTGCTGCGTTCAGCAAGGTCACCGCCAAGTTGCGCGGCGCGGTGCAGATCCCGCTGATCACCACCAACCGCATCAACACCCCGGAAGTCGCCGAGCAGATCCTTGCCGAAGGCGACGCCGACATGGTGTCGATGGCACGCCCGTTCCTGGCCGACCCGGACTTCGTCAACAAGGCCGCCGCCGGGCGCGGCGACGAGATCAACACCTGCATCGGCTGCAACCAGGCCTGCCTTGACCACACCTTCGGCGGCAAGCTGACCAGTTGCCTGGTCAACCCGCGGGCCTGCCATGAAACCGAACTCAACTACCTGCCGGTGGCCCAGCCCAAGCGCATTGCCGTGGTCGGCGCCGGCCCGGCCGGCCTGGCCGCCGCTACCGTGGCCGCCGAGCGTGGCCACCAGGTGACCCTGTTCGACTCGGCCAGCGAGATCGGCGGGCAGTTCAACGTGGCCAAGCGCGTGCCGGGCAAGGAGGAGTTCTTCGAGACCCTGCGCTACTTCAAGCGCAAGCTGCAGACCACCGGCGTGGAGCTGTGTCTGAACACCCGCGTCAATGTCGAGCAACTGGTGGAGGGCGGCTACGACGAGATCATCCTTGCGACCGGCATCGCGCCTCGCCTGCCGGCCATCGACGGTATCGATCACGCCAAGGTGCTGAGCTACCTGGACGTGCTGCTGGCGCGCAAGCCGGTGGGGCAGAAGGTCGCGGTGATCGGTGCCGGCGGCATCGGCTTCGATGTGTCGGAGTTCCTGGTGCACCAGGGCGTTGCCACCAGCCAGGACCGCGAGGCGTTCTGGAGGGAGTGGGGCATCGACACCCGGCTCGAAGCGCGCGGCGGCGTGGCGGGCATCCAGGCCGAGCCCCATGCTCCGGCGCGCCAGGTGTACCTGTTGCAGCGCAAGAAGACCAAGGTTGGCGACGGGCTGGGCAAGACCACCGGCTGGATCCACCGCACAGGCCTGAAGAACAAGCGGGTGCAGATGCTCAACAGCGTCGACTACCTGAAGATCGACGACGCCGGCCTGCATATCCGTATCGCCGAAGGCGAGCCGCAGGTACTGGCGGTGGACAACGTGGTGATCTGCGCCGGCCAGGACCCGCTGCGCGAGCTGCAGGATGGCCTGCTGGCCGCCGGGCAGTCGGTACACCTGATCGGCGGCGCGGACGTCGCCGCCGAGCTGGACGCCAAGCGCGCGATCAACCAGGGTTCACGCCTGGCGGCCGAGCTGTAAAGCTGTGGCGGGGGTGCGCTGGTAGACTGCGCGCTCCCGTTCTGCCGAGCCTGTTCGATGTCTGCCGCTTTCGATGACCTGCCACTGGCACCCCTGCAACCGCTGGCCCTAGGCTGGCTGGCGCGCGCCGGGGTCGAGGTGGCAGTGCTGCGTCTGGACCTTATCGACCCGCTGATCAGCGGCAACAAATGGTTCAAGCTGCAGGGGCACCTGCGCCTTGCCCATGCCCGTGGTGCCCCGGGGGTGATCAGCCTGGGCGGCGCCTATTCCAACCACCTGCATGCCCTGGCGGCGGCCGGCAAGCGCTTCGGCTTTGCCACGGCCGGGCTGTTGCGTGGGCACCCGCACAGCAACCCCACTGTGCACGACTTGCAAGCACTGGGCATGCACCTGCACTGGCTGGGGTACGCCGGATACAGGGCGCGGCATCAGGCGGATTTCTGGCAGCCCTGGCAAGCCCTCTACCCGGCATGGCATTGCGTGCCCGAAGGCGGCGCGGGGCCACTGGGCACCGAAGGCTGCGCACAGATCGTGACCCAGGCGCGGGCGCAGCTGGCGGCCGTGGGCTGGGCCGATTACGACGCCTGGTGGCTGGCGGTGGGCAGCGGTACCACGCTGGTGGGGCTGGCCCAGGCCGAAGCGGGCGCCCACCCGGTGCACGGCGCGCTGGCCGTGCCGCCGGGGCATGGGGTGGAAGGCGAGGTCGAGGTGCTGGCGCCGGGCACTTACCGCCTGCACGACGCCAGCCGGGGCGGCTTTGCCAAGGTCGACCCGGCCTTGCTGGCATTCATCCAGGCCAGCGAGGCCGAATCGGGCTTGCCACTGGAACCGCTGTACACCGGCAAGGCGTTGTTGGCCCTGCAGGAGCGTGTGCTGGCTGGCGCGTTCGTGGCCGGCACGCGGCTGATCTTCGTTCACACCGGCGGCTTGCAGGGCCGCCGCGGGTTCGCCTAGTCAGTCACCTTTTTGCGGCAGCATGCGCAGCAGGGTGTTATCGCGGACCACGTAGTGATGGTAGAGGCCGGCCAGTGCGTGCAGGCCGATCAGCCAGTAGCCCAGTGCGCCGAACCACTCGTGCCAGCCCTTGACGAACTTGGCCAGGTCGGTGTCCGGTGCTACCAGGGCGGGCAACTCCAGGCCGAAGAACGGGATCGGCTTGCCGGCCGCGCTGAGGATCACCCAGCCGGCCAGCGGCAGGCCGATCATCAGGGCGTATAGCGCCCAGTGCATCAGGTGCGCCAGACCCGTCTGCCAGGCCGGCGGCTTGGGTTCGATGCGCGGGGTGGGGTGGGTGACCTTCAGTACCAGGCGCAGCCATACCAGCACGAACACGCTCAGGCCGAGCATGAAGTGCAGGCTTTTCATCAGGTCGCGCTCGGCGCTGTCCTTGGGGAAGATGCCGCGCAGTTCGATGCAGGCGTATACCACCGCCAGCAGAATCAGCATCAGCCAGTGCAGGGCGATCGACAGGCTGCCGTAGCGTGCCTGCGTATTGGTCAGGGTCATGGTGGTTCCTCATATCGGTCAATCAGGTCAATGGCCGCGCTCTTGATGGCGCTGTGCGGATAACTCTAATCGCTTGCGCGTGCCCTGCACCTGCGCTGGGGCAAAAAAGTGTGCTAGCGGGCCTTCAGACCCTTGCCGAGCAGGTAGTCGACCAGTTGCGGGTCCTCGATACGGATGGCCAGGTCCATCAGGTCGCTCCTGTCGTCGGCCAGGCAGTAGGGTTTGTGCGGGTCGCAGTAGGTGCCGGTGCTGCTCATGCCGCGCTCGAGCAGCACGCTGAGGATGTCGTAGCTCACGTGCGGGGCGTCGGGCCCGTCGCGACCCTGGCGCGAAAGCTCGACCAGGATCGCTTCCATGGTTTCGCTGCCGGCCTCGGGCAGTGGCAGATGGCGGGCGACGACCCGGCGTGTGGCGCTGTGCTCGGTCAGCACTGCGGCGTCGAAGGCGTCCATGTTGCTGTCGTTGCGCGTGAAGTAGGAGGTGTCGGCGCCGGCCTTGACCAGGGCGTCGATCAGCGAGGCATCGGCGCCCTGGGCGATGGCCAGCAGCAGCGGGCGTGGGTTGTGGTAGTCGCCGGCTTCCACCGGCGCGCCCTGGGCCAGCAGCCATTCGATGGTGGCAGTGGGGTGGTTGTGCTTGATGGCCGTGGACAGCAGCGATTCGGGGTAGTCGCCGAGCCCGACCATGGCCGGTAGCGCGGCACGCAGGTGTTGCAGCATGGCCAGCGAGGCGTTGTTTTCGAGTGCGAGGTGAAAGGCCGTGGTGTTGCGGGTGACCACACCGGGTGGATACTCGCCGGGTTGGCTGCGCGGGGCCAGCCACGTGTCCAGGTCGGTGGGCGTCGCCTGGCGCCAGAAGCTGTCGCTCAGCAGGGCGAGGTCGTTGTCCTGGTCCAGACCTGGGGCAGGCGCTGCGCTGGCACTTGCGGGCCAGACCAGGGTGACGGCGAGCGCCAGGGCGAGAAGATTGCCGGGCACGGGTGGGTTCCTTGTGCGGGTGCTGGGTGAGGGGGGGCGAGGTTAGCAGAATGTTGTCAGCGCTGGCCCCTTCGCCGGCAAGGCCGGCTCCCACGGGGGTGTACGTTCATGTGGGGGCCGGTCCAGCCAGTGCATGCTAACCCGCCAGGTTCGGCCAGGCATCGGCCACCAGAAACAAGCGTTGAGCCTCTACCCAATCCCCGCTATCCCCAGGCACCAGCCGCACCAGCAACTGCGCGGGGGCCATCGGGTCCAGCGCTTGCAGCCAGGCCTGGAACTGTTCCGTGCCCCAGGCCTGTTCCTGCGTGTACCGCGCCGGCGCCAGCCATGCCTGGCGCGGCAACGGCTGCCAGCGCCCGGGGTCGACCTGCGCCGCAAACCGGGCCCAGTCGCGCTGATGCAGCCAGCGCCCGCGCAAGTGTTGCGGGTGCGCACCCGCTGGAGGCTGCGCCGTCCCCGGCCATGGATACAGCAGATACCCGCCCAGCCAAAGCTGAGCCGTGAAGCTGTCTATGTGCAGCGCCGCCAGTGCCTCGCGCCCCTCGGGCCGCGCCGAAATCGGCAGTTGATGGTCGTTCAGGTGCGCCAGCTTGCGGTCCAGCCGGTCATGGCAGCCCGGCCCAAGCCACTGCGCCGGGTTACGCCCGTCACCGTGCTGCGGGCCCAGGTACAGCTTGATGGCCAGCTCCAGGTGATGCACCCCGTCGCGGTCACGCAGCAGGATGTCCAGCTCGCCCAGGGTGTGCCCGCCGTCGCGGATCGGCAGGTTGGCCGCCAGCAGCTCCACCCCCGGAGCATGGCGCAACGCGAACTGCCACAGCCGCTCGTAATACAACCCCAGGCGCCGGCTGGCGGCCTGTGCCAGCCAGGCCTGCAGGTCACGGCTGTCGTGGTCCAGCGCCAGCAGCCAGTCGCGCAGCAGCGCCGGTGCGGCCACCCAGTCGCTGCCGGCCAACGGGTGGCGTTGCGGCCAGGGCGTCACTGCGAGCATGGGGGGTGCAAGAATCACCCACGCCAGGTCCCGCACCGGGGGCTGGCGCAGGCGGTTGGGCAGGTCGCAAAGGTCGGTAAAGGGCATCATCCTGCGAGCATAGCCGCCCGCCCCGGCGCCTTGTGCAAAAAACTGCGGCGTTTGCCGCTGCCCGGCGCTTTCGCCCATAATCAACGCTTTGGCCAACCGGCCCATTCAACGCCGCAGTGCCCCGCAGGAGCCCCATGGAGCAATTTCGCAATATCGGTATCATCGGCCGCCTTGGCAGTTCGCAGGTGCTCGATACCATTCGCCGACTGAAAAAATTCCTGCTCGAGCGGCACCTGCACGTGATCCTCGAGGACACAATCGCCGACGTGCTGCCCGGCCACGGCCTGCAGACCTCTTCGCGCAAGCTGCTGGGCGAGGTGTGCGACATGGTCATCGTGGTCGGCGGCGACGGCAGCCTGCTCGGCGCCGCCCGCGCACTGGCGCGCCACAACATCCCGGTACTGGGCATCAACCGCGGCAGCCTGGGGTTTCTCACCGACATTCGCCCCGACGAGCTCGAGGTCAAGGTGGCCGAAGTGCTCGACGGCCACTACCTGGTGGAAAACCGCTTCCTGCTGCAGGCCGAAGTCCGCCGCCACGGCGAGGCCATCGGCCAGGGCGACGCGCTCAACGACGTGGTGCTGCACCCTGGCAAGTCCAACCGCATGATCGAGTTCGAGATCTACATCGACGGCCAGTTCGTGTGCAGCCAGAAGGCCGACGGCCTGATCGTCGCCACACCGACCGGCTCGACCGCCTACGCGCTGTCGGCCGGCGGACCGATCATGCACCCCAAGCTCGACGCCATCGTGATCGTGCCCATGTACCCGCACACGCTGTCGGGACGCCCGATCGTGGTCGATGGCAACAGCGAGCTGAAGATCGTGGTATCGCGTGACCTGCAGCTGTACCCGCAAGTCTCGTGCGATGGCCAGAACCATTTCACCTGTGCCCCCGGCGACACCATCACGGTGAACAAGAAGCCGCAGAAGCTGCGCCTGATCCACCCGCTGGACCACAACTACTACGAGGTCTGCCGGACCAAGCTCGGCTGGGGCAGCCGTCTGGGTGGTGGAGGCGACTGATGCTCGATCCCGCGCGCAGTTACGACCTGATCGGCGATGTCCACGGCTGTGCCCACACCCTGGAGCGTCTGCTCGACGCCATGGGGTACAAGCGTCAGGGCGGGGTGTGGCGGCATGCGCAGCGTCAGGCGATCTTCCTTGGCGACATCATCGACCGCGGCCCGCGCATTCGCGAGGCCCTGCACATCGTGCACGACATGGTCGAAGCCGGTCAGGCCCACTGCATCATGGGCAACCACGAATTCAGCGCACTGGGCTGGACCACGCCGGCGCTGCCGGGCAGCGGCAAGCAGTTCGTGCGCGAGCACAACCCGCGCCATGCGCGGCTGATCGAAGAGACACTGACCCAGTTCGCCGACCACCCCCACGACTGGCACGACTTTCTCGGCTGGTTCTACGAGCTGCCGCTGTTCATCGATGCCGGACGCTTTCGCGTGGTACATGCCTGCTGGGACGCGCGCCTGATCGAGCCGCTGCGCCAGCAGCATCCGGACGGGCGCATCGACGAGCATTTCGTGCAGGCCTCGGCCGTGGCCGGCAGCTTTGCCCACACCGTGTGCAACCGGCTGCTGCGCGGCACCGACATGCGCCTGCCCGACGGCCTCACCCTGACCGGCGGCGACGGCCTGACCCGCGCATTCTTTCGCACCAAGTTCTGGGAGGAAGACCCGCAGACCTACGGCGATATCGTGTTCCAGCCCGATGCGCTGCCGGCCGAAGTGGCCAATGCGCCGCTCAGTCGCAGCCAGAAGAACGCGCTGCTGCGCTACGGTGACGACGAGCCGCTGCTGTTCGTCGGCCATTACTGGCGCAGCGGCCGGCCCGCACCCATCCGCGCCAACCTGGCGTGCCTGGACTACAGTGCGGTGCTCTACGGGAAGCTGGTGGCCTATCGGCTGGATGATGAAACCCGCATCGACCCGCACAAGTTCGTATGGGTGGATGTCGAACGGCCGGAGGCCAGTCAATGAGTGCGGCAATGGTGATGCGCCTGCCCCTGAGCGTCGACCTCAGCGGCTTTGTCGAGCTGCTCAAGCGCCTGCAGGTGCCGCACCGGGTCTCGGAGGAGGGCGAGGAGCAGGTACTGTGGACCGCCGACTACCTGGTGGAAGATGTTCGCCAGCTGTACCAGCGCTTTCCGGAGGGCAATGCCGATGTGCAACTGCCGCCCCTGGCGCAGCCCCCGGCCTCACCGCGCCCGAGCCTGGCCGCGCAGGCGAAGGCCAGCAAGGCCACTGCAGCGGTGTTGCTGCTGTGCGTGGTGGTGGCGGCACTGACCGGCCTGGGCGACAACTTCGCCACCTTGAGCTGGCTGACCTTCCTGGATTTTCGCGTGCAGGGCGACTACCTGTATTTCACCCCGTTGCTGACCAGCCTCGATGCAGGCCAGTGGTGGCGCCTGTTCAGCCCGATGCTGGTGCACTTCGGCATCCTGCACCTGGCCATGAACGGCCTGTGGTACTGGGAGCTGGGGCGGCGCATCGAGCTGCGTCAGGGCACCCTGGCCTTGCTGTCGCTGACCCTGCTGTTCAGCCTGGTGTCGAACGTGGCGCAGTTCGTGTTCGGCGGGCCCAGCCTGTTCGGCGGCTTGTCCGGGGTGCTGTACGGCCTGCTCGGGCACATCTGGCTGTACCAGTGGCTGGCGCCGAACCCGGTGTATCGCATGCCGCGTGGCGTGCTGGTGATGATGCTGGTATGGCTGCTGCTGTGCCTGTCCGGGCTGATCACCCTGCTCGGCTTCGGCGCGATCGCCAACGCCGCCCACGTGGGTGGGCTGTTGGTCGGCTGCCTCAGCGGGCTCTTGGGCGGGGCACTGGCCCGGCGTAAACTGTCAGCTTGATTTTTGGAGACGCTATGTCCACTTTTGCGCAAATGATCGAAAACATCACCCCGGAGATCTACGCCAGCCTGAAACTGGCCGTGGAAATCGGCAAATGGTCCGATGGGCGCAAGCTCACCGCCGAGCAGAAGGAGCTGTCGTTGCAGGCCGTGATCGCCTGGGAGATGCAGAACCTGCCCGAAGACCAGCGTACCGGCTACATGGGCCCGCAGGAATGCGCCTCCAAGTCCGCGCCGGTGCCCAACATCCTGTTCAAGTCGGACGCGATCCATTGATCGAACTCGGCCGTGGTTCCATCAGCAAGATGACGGCGCGCCTCGAGCAGCCGGTCGTGCAATACGCGTTTCGCCTGGGCGACGTCGAAGTGCCGGTCAACCCCCTGCTGGGCAAGACCGTGCGTCTCGAATACCTGGGCGCGATCCACTGTACTCACTGCGGGCGCAAGACCAAGACCAGCTTCAGCCAGGGTTACTGCTACCCGTGCATGACCAGGCTGGCGCAATGCGACACCTGCATCATGAGCCCCGAGCGCTGCCACTACGAGCACGGCACCTGCCGTGACCCGGCCTGGGGCGAGCAGTTCTGCATGACCGACCACGTGGTGTACCTGGCCAACTCGTCGGGTATCAAGGTCGGCATCACCCGCGCCACCCAACTGCCCACGCGCTGGCTCGACCAGGGCGCCAGCCAGGCCCTGCCGATCGTGCGGGTGGCCACCCGGCAGCAGTCCGGGCTGGTCGAGGACCTGTTCCGCAGCCAGGTGGCCGACCGCACCAACTGGCGCGCACTGCTCAAAGGCAACGCCGAGGCGGTCGACCTGGTGGCCGTGCGCGAGCAGTTGTTCGACAGCTGCAGTGAAGGTTTCAAGGGCCTGCAGGACCGCTTCGGCCTGCAGGCGATCCAGCCGCTGACCGACGTCGAGCCGATTGAAATCAGCTACCCGGTAGAGGCGTACCCGAGCAAGATCGTGAGCTTCAACCTGGACAAGAACCCTGTCGCCGAAGGCACCCTGCTGGGGATCAAGGGCCAGTACCTGATTTTCGATACCGGCGTGATCAATATTCGCAAGTACACGGCCTACCAGCTGGCCGTGCATCAGTAAAAGGACCGCCACATGCGTACCGAACAGCCGCAAGTGATCTACCTCAAGGACTATCAGGCACCCGAGTACCTGATCGACGAGACGCACCTGACCTTCGAACTGTTCGAGGACCACAGCCTGGTCCACGCGCAGCTGGTCATGCGCCGCAACCCGGCGCGCGGTGCCGGCCTGCCGGCGCTGGTGCTCGACGGCCAGCAGCTGGAACTGCTCAGCGTGGCGCTGGACGACCAGCCGCTGGGCGCTGACGACTACCAGCTCGACGACAGCCACCTGACCCTGCAGCCCACTGCCGAGCGCTTCACCCTGGACACCAGCGTGAAGATCCACCCCGAGACCAACACCGCGCTCGAGGGCCTGTACAAGTCCGGCGGCATGTTCTGCACCCAGTGCGAGGCCGAGGGCTTTCGCAAGATCACCTACTACCTCGACCGCCCGGACGTGATGAGCACCTTCACCACCACGGTGATCGCCGAGCAGCATCGCTACCCGGTCCTGCTGTCCAACGGCAACCCCATCGGCAGCGGGCCGCAGCAGGACGGTCGGCACTGGGCCACCTGGGAAGACCCGTTCAAGAAACCGGCCTACCTGTTCGCACTGGTGGCCGGCGACCTGTGGTGCGTCGAAGACACCTTCACCCGCCAGTCGGGGCGCGACGTGACCCTGCGCATCTATGTCGAGCCGGAGAACATCGACAAGTGCCAGCACGCCATGGTCAGCCTGAAGAAGTCCATGCGCTGGGACGAAGAGGTGTATGGCCGCGAATACGACCTGGACATCTTCATGATCGTGGCGGTCAACGACTTCAACATGGGCGCCATGGAGAACAAGGGCCTCAACATCTTCAACTCCAGCTGCGTGCTGGCGCGTGCCGAGACCGCCACCGATGCCGCGCACCAGCGGGTCGAGGCGGTGGTGGCCCACGAGTACTTCCACAACTGGTCGGGCAACCGCGTGACCTGCCGCGACTGGTTCCAGCTGTCGCTCAAGGAAGGCTTCACGGTGTTCCGCGATTCCGAGTTCAGCGCCGACATGAACTCGCGCACGGTCAAGCGCATCGAGGACGTGGCCTACCTGCGTACCCACCAGTTCGCCGAAGACGCCGGCCCCATGGCCCACGCCGTGCGCCCGGACAGCTTCATCGAGATTTCCAACTTCTACACCCTGACCGTGTACGAGAAGGGCTCGGAAGTGGTGCGCATGGTGCACACGCTGCTGGGTGCCGAAGGCTTTCGCAAGGGCAGCGACCTGTACTTCGAACGCCATGATGGCCAGGCCGTGACCTGCGACGACTTCATCAAGGCCATGGAAGACGCCAACGGCGTCGACCTGACCCAGTTCAAGCGCTGGTACAGCCAGGCCGGCACGCCGCGCCTGAACGTCAGCGAGGCTTACGACGCCGCTGCCCAGACCTACAGCCTGACCTTCAGCCAGAGCTGCCCGGCAACCCCGGACAAGGTCGAGAAGCAGCCATTCGTGATCCCGGTCGAACTGGGCCTGCTCGATGCCCAGGGCAACGACATTGCCCTGCGCCTGCAAGGCGAAACGCAGGCGGGCGCGACCACGCGGGTGCTGTCGGTGACCGAGGCCGAGCAGACCTTCACCTTCGTCGACGTGGCCGCCAGGCCGTTGCCGTCGCTGCTGCGCGGCTTCAGTGCGCCGGTCAAGCTGAGCTTCCCGTACGACCGCGACCAACTCATGTTCCTGATGCAGCACGACAGCGATGGCTTCAATCGCTGGGAAGCCGGCCAGCAACTGTCGGTTCAGGTCTTGCAGGAACTGATCGCGCAGCATCAGCGCGGTGAAGCCCTGGTGCTCGATCAGCGCCTGGTCACTGCCCTGGGCAGCGTGCTGGCCAACGAGGCACTCGACCAGGCCATGGTCGCCGAAATGCTCTCGCTGCCGAGTGAGGCCTACCTCACCGAAATCAGCGAAGTGGCCGATGTGGACGCGATTCACGCGGCCCGCGACTTTGCCCGCCAGCAACTGGCCGAGCAACTGTTCGACGGGCTGTGGGCGCGCTACCAGGCCAACCGTGCGGTCTCGCGCGAAACCGCCTATGTGGCCGAGGCCGAGCACTTTGCCCGGCGCAGCCTGCAGAACATCGCGCTGTCGTACCTGATGCTCACGGGCCGGGCGCAGGTGCTGGAGGCGACGCTCGAGCAGTTCGAGGCGTGCGACAACATGACCGAACGCCTGACCGCACTGGCCGTGCTGGTCAATTCGCCGTTCCAGGACGAGCGCGCCAGGGCACTGCAAAGTTTTGCCGAGCACTTCAAGGACAACCCGCTGGTGATGGACCAGTGGTTCAGCGTGCAGGCGGGCAGCCCGTTGCCGGGCGGCCTGGCGCGAGTGCGGGCGTTGATGGAGCACCCGGCGTTCACCCTGAAGAACCCGAACAAGGTGCGCGCGTTGATCGGTGCGTTCGCCGGTCAGAACCTGGTCAACTTCCATGCGGCCGATGGCTCGGGTTATCGCTTCCTGGCGGACCTGGTGATCGAACTGAACGGCTTCAACCCGCAGATCGCCTCGCGCCAGCTGGCGCCGCTGACCCGCTGGCGCAAGTACGATGCCGCGCGCCAGGCGCTGATGAAGGCCGAGCTGGAGCGCATCCGCGGCTCGGGCGGGCTGTCCAGCGATGTGTTCGAGGTGGTGAGCAAGAGCCTGGCCTGAGGTTGAGGGCAGGTTGAACAGGGGGCTGGCCTTTTCGGGGCAGCCCCCTTTTTTATGATGAAGGTGCGGGCGGACAACGCGACATCCACGATCCAGAGGCCGCGCTTAACAAAACATAACGCGTTGTACGTTGTCATCCATTTCCAAAGCCTGCTAGCTTGAGGCCAGCATTCGCGGGGCTCTAGATTGCCGCTTCCAGCCCCGCCAGTAGCACCGAATAACAATAATGTGGGAGAGGACTATGAATGTATTCACGGCCAGCGTCTTGCTGAGCCTGGGCCTGGGGCTGTTCGCCGCAACCGCCGGGGCTGCCGATGACGGCCCGACACCGCAGACGGTGTATTCACAGACCTCGAACAAGGCCTCCCACAGCCTGCTGATCGACATCGCCAAGGCCGGGCCGCGCCTGGTGGCGGTGGGCGAACGCGGGCATATCCTCTTCTCCGACGACCAGGGCCAGAGCTGGACCCAGGCCCGCGTCCCCAGCCGCCAACTGCTCACTGCCGTGTACTTCGCCGATGCCAAGCACGGCTGGGCAGTGGGCCATGATGCGCAGATCCTCGCCAGTAGCGACGGCGGCGCCACCTGGAGCAAACAGTTCGAAGACCCGTCCCGCGAATCCCCGCTGCTGGATGTCTGGTTCCAGGACACCCGGCACGGGCTGGCCGTGGGGGCCTATGGCAGCCTGTTCGAAACCACCGACGGCGGCGCGCACTGGCAGGACGTCGCAGAGCGCCTCGACAACCCCGATCAGTACCACCTCAATGGCATCGCTGCCGTGAAGGACGCGGGCCTGTTCATCGTGGGCGAGCAGGGCAGCATGTTCCGCTCCCGCGATGCCGGGCAGACCTGGGAACACCTCGACGGCCCCTACGAGGGCTCGCTGTTCGGAGCCATCGGTACCGCCCGCGCCGATACCCTGCTGGTCTACGGCCTGCGCGGCAACCTGTACCGCTCCAGCGATTTCGGCAGCACCTGGCAGGCCATCGCGCTCCAGGGCGAGCGCGGTGCGCTCGAATTCGGCCTGGCAAGCGCTACGCTACTCGAAGACGGCAGCCTGGTGCTGGTGGGCAACGGCGGCAGCGTGTTGCGCAGCACCGATGACGGCCAGAGCTTCAGCGTGTTCAACCGGCCCGACCGTATCGCCCTTTCGGGCGTGAGCGGCCAGGCCGATGGGCAGCTGATCCTGGTCGGCCAGGGCGGGGCACGCCTGGCTACCGCCACCGGCGCCGCGAGGGCGCAACCATGAGCAGTCAGGAGTCGTTCAACATGCAGCACAACCAGGACAAGGCGAGCCTGCTCGAGCGCCTGATATTCAACAACCGCCCGGCGGTGATCGGCATCTGTGTGCTGGTGAGCCTGTTCCTGTTCTGGCAGGCCATGCTGATTCGCCCGTCCACCAGCTTCGAGAAGATGATTCCGCTGGAGCATCCGTTCATCCAGAACATGATCGAGCACCGCAACGACCTGGCCAACCTGGGCAACACCGTGCGGATCTCGGTGGAGGCCAAGGACGGTGACATCTTCAGCAAGGCGTACATGGAGACCCTGCGCCAGATCCACGACGAGGTGTTCTACATTCCTGGCGTCGATCGTTCGGCGCTCAAGTCGCTGTGGAGCCCCAGCGTGCGCTGGACCGAGGTGACCGAGGAGGGCTTCGCCGGTGGCGAGGTGATCCCGCAGACCTACGACGGTTCGCCCGACAGCCTGGAGCAACTGCGCAACAACGTGCTCAAGTCCGGTCAGGTCGGCCGGCTGGTGGCCAACAACTTCAAGTCGAGCATCGTCGATGTGCCGCTGCTCGAATCCTACCCCGACCCCAACGACCCGGGGCGCCAGATCAAGCTCGACTACCAGGCGTTCTCGCACCAGCTCGAAGACCTGATCCGCAACAAGTTCGAGGCGCAGAACCCCAACGTCAAGATCCACATCGTGGGGTTTGCCAAGAAGGTCGGCGACCTGATCGACGGCCTGATGATGGTGGTGATGTTCTTCGGCATCGCCCTGGTGATCACCTGGGTGCTGCTGTACTGGTTCACCTGGTGCATCCGCAGCACCATTGCCGTGCTCATCACCACCCTGGTGGCGGTGGTGTGGCAACTGGGGCTGATGCACGCGGTGGGCTTCGGGCTCGACCCGTATTCGATGCTGGTGCCGTTCCTGATCTTCGCCATCGGCATCTCCCACGGGGTGCAGAAGATCAACGGCATCGCCTTGCAGTCCAGCGAGGCCGAGAACGCGCTGACTGCGGCGCGGCGTACCTTCCGCCAGCTGTTCCTGCCGGGCATGATCGCCATCCTGGCCGATGCGGTGGGCTTCATCACCTTGCTGATCATCGACATCGGGGTCATCCGTGAACTGGCCATCGGTGCCTCGATCGGCGTGGCGGTGATCGTGTTCACCAACCTGATCCTGCTGCCGGTGGCGATCTCCTATGTGGGCATCAGCAAGAAAGCCATCGAACGCAGCAAGAAGGATGCGACCCGCGAGCATCCGTTCTGGCGCCTGCTGTCCAGCTTCGCCAGCCCCAAGGTGGCGCCGGTGTCGGTGCTGCTGGCGCTGGCGATGTTCGGTGGCGGCCTGTGGTACAGCCAGAACCTGAAGATCGGCGACCTCGACCAGGGTGCGCCGGAGCTGCGTCCGGATTCGCGCTACAACAAGGACAACGCTTTCATCATCGACAACTACTCCACCAGCTCCGACGTGCTGGTGGTGATGGTCAAGACCCCGACCGAAGGCTGCTCGGTGTACAAGACCATGGCGCCGGTCGACGAGCTGATGTGGAAGATGGAGAACACCCCCGGGGTGCAGTCGGCGATCTCGCTGGTGACCGTGTCCAAGCAGATGATCAAGGGCATGAACGAGGGCAACCTGAAATGGGAAAGCCTGTCGCGCAACCCGGACATCCTCAACACCTCGGTGTCGCGTGCCGAGGGCCTGTACAACGCCGACTGTTCGCTGGCGCCGGTGCTGGTGTTCCTCAACGACCACAAGGCCGAGACCCTCGACCGCGTGGTGGATGCGGTCAAGGCATTCGCTGCCGAGCATGACCAGGAGGGCCTGGAGTTCCTGCTGGCGGCGGGCAACGCAGGGATCGAGGCGGCCACCAACGAGGTGATCCGGTCGGCCGAGCTGACCATCCTGATCCTGGTGTACCTGTGCGTGGCGGTGATGTGCATGATCACCTTCCGCTCGTTTGCTGCCACCCTGTGCATCGTGCTGCCGCTGGTGCTGACCTCGGTGCTGGGCAACGCGCTGATGGCGTTCATGGGCATCGGCGTCAAGGTCGCGACCTTGCCGGTGGTGGCGCTGGGCGTGGGCATCGGCGTGGACTACGGGATCTACATCTACAGCCGCCTGGAGAGCTTCCTGCGCGCCGGCCTGCCGTTGCAGGAGGCCTACTACCAGACGCTGCGCTCCACCGGCAAGGCGGTGCTGTTCACCGGGTTGTGCCTGGCGATCGGGGTGTGCACCTGGATTTTCTCGGCCATCAAGTTCCAGGCCGACATGGGCCTGATGCTGACCTTCATGCTGCTGTGGAACATGTTCGGCGCGCTGTGGCTGTTGCCGGCGCTGGCACGCTTCCTGATCAAGCCGGAGAAGATGGCGGGCACCCAGAGCAAGTCGATTTTCGCGCACTGACACACTGCGTCGTTTTCATCGCGGGTCAAGCCCGCTCCCACAATGGCTACCGCGGTCCTTGTGGGAGCGGGCTTGACCCGCGATGCTTTTAAGGTTGGGGTATCATGCGTGTTTAATCAGGGATACCCCCCCATGACCACCCTTGCCCAAGCCCTTGAATCCTGCGACATGCTGTTGATCGATGGCCTGCACGCATTCGACTTCACCTTCGACGATACGGGCCTGCGCATCGAATTGATGGACGGCCGTGCGTTGAAGAAATGGCAGTTCAGCCCCGAGCAGATCGGCAACGCGACGCTTGCCGGCGAGCACTGGCAGCTCAGCGACGACACGGGCGAGCATCGACTAGTCTGCATGAGTGCCTTGCGCGCTTCTGAAGAGGACGACGATGAAACGCCAGCTGATGTCCCTGCTGACCGCTAGTGCCATGGCGCTGACGCTCAACGCCCACGGCCATGAACTGCTGGTGGGCACCCATGACGGGGTCTACCGCTACCGCTTCGACAGCCAGCGCGGCCAGCTCGACCCCACGCCCCTGCAAGTGCTCAGAAGCAGCAACCCGTCCTGGCTGACGCTGTCGCCGGACCGGCGCAACGTGTTCGCGGTCAACGAGAACGGTGACGGCCAGGGCCAGGTCAGCAGCTTTGCCCGGGCGCATGACAGCGGTGAACTGAGCCTGTCGAGCCAGGTGTCCAGCGACGGTGACGAACCGACCCACTCGAGCCTGAGCCTGGATGGGCGTTATCTGTTCGTGGCCAACTACGGCGTCAAGCCTGAGCCGGGCGGCAGCCTCAGCGTGTTGCCGGTTGCCGCCGATGGCCGTTTGTCGGCGTCGGTGCAGCAGGTGCGCCATGTGGCCAGCGGGGTGAACCCCGAGCGCCAGGCCGGGCCGCATGTGCATTCGGTGGTGCCGTCCCCGGACGGGCGATACCTGTTTGCCAGCGACCTTGGCGCCGACCAGGTGATCGGCTACCGCTACCAGCCCCAGACCCCGACCCGGCCACTGGGCGCGGCAACCCCGGTCGTCCTGCCGCCGGGCAGCGGGCCGCGTCACCTGGCGTTCGGTCCAAACGGCAAGCATGCCTACCTGACCCTGGAGATGAGTGCACAGCTGGTGGTGTTCGACTACCACGACGGCACCCTGAACCAGCGCCAGATCCTGCCGTTGACCGAACAGGCCGATGCCGCGGCCAAGGCGGCCAGCGCGGTGCATGTGTCCGCCGACGGGCGCTTCGTGTACGTGAGCAACCGCGGCACCCGCAACGAACTGATCGTGTTCGCCATCGACCGTCAGGATGGCAGCCTGCGCCAGGTGCAGCGCCGTTCGGTGGAGGGTGATCACCCGCGCGAGTTCACCCTGGACCCGACCGGGGGCTACGTGCTGGTCGGCAACCAGCAGAGCAACCAGATCGTGGTGATCCGGCGCGATGCGCAGACAGGCCTGCTGGGCGATGTGGTGCAGACGCTGGCACTGCAATCGCCTTCGGACCTCAAGTTCGTCGACTGAACTATCAATCGCCTTGATATTCGCTACTGGCGCAATGAATTTTTCAGTGCGCCGGCAGCGGCGTAGGTTTGAACCACGGCCCAACCGGCCACTTCAACCTGACGCTTTCGAGGGCATTGCCATGAACTTCAATCTTTTTTCGGTTATCGCGGCTTCGGCCATTTCTGCCTCCGTGGTGCTGCCTGCCGGCGCCCAGGTCGAGATCCGCGAGAAAAAATCCTCCACCCCGAGCTACACCCAGAAGTACCTGCAGCAAAGCGCGAATTTCTATGCGGCGCTGGATCACAAGGTCCAGCACTGATCGTTTCCGGTGCTGACCTTGTAGCGTCAGTACCGGCCCCTTCGCTGGTCAGCGTGCCATGATCGCCTTGAACAGCGCCGACTCCAGCCACCCCTGCAGCCACACGCGCAAGCGCGGGTAGGGCGCTGTGGCAAACCAGTCAGGCTCGACCCCGGCAAACTGGCGAACGAATGGCATCAGCGCCACGTCCGCAATGCTCGGGTGCGCCGCCACCAGGTAGGCCTGCCGCTCGAGGCGCTGTTCCAGGTCCAGCAGTACCGCCTCGGCCAGCGCACGATACGTCTCGCGCGACTGCTCCGGGTAACGCTCGGCATACTTGTAGTGATTGAGCTGCTGCTTGAACAGCGTGTCATTGCGCTCGATCAGTTGCGTGGCCTGCTGCGCTGCGTTCGGGTCGTCCCGCAGCGCCCAGTTTTGCGGATCATGCCGGGCCAGCGCCCAGTGCATGATCTGCAGGCTTTCCTCCAGTACCTCACCGTCCACGCTCAACACCGGCACCGTGCCCTTGGGCGACAGCGCCAGCATGTCGGCCGGCTTGGCCTTCAGGCTCACTTCGCAGATCTGCACCGGGCAACCGGCGTAGCGCAAGGCCATGCGCGCACGCATCGCGTAGGGGCAGCGGCGGAACGAATACAGGATCATCCGCTGACCTCCACCGTGCTCAACCCATTGCCCTGGCGCCGCACCTGGATCTGCACCGGGATCCGCTCATGCATTTCCTGCACGTGGGAGATCACCGCCACCTTGCGGCCCTGGGCCTGCAGACCGTCCAGCGCGTCCATGGCCAGTTGCAGCGACTCCGGGTCGAGGCTGCCGAAGCCTTCGTCGATGAACAGCGACTCGATGCGCAAGGTGCTCGAGGCCATCGAGGCAAGGCCCAGCGCCAGTGCCAGCGACACCAGGAAGGTCTCGCCGCCGGACAGCGAGTGCACCGAACGCAGTTCGTCGCCCATCTCGGTATCCAGTACCAGCAGCCCCAGCGCGCTGCCGCCACGCTTGAGCCGGTAGCGCCGCGCCAGCTGGCGCAACTGGGCATTGGCGTGGTGCACCAACAGATCGAGGTTGTAGCCCTGGGCGATCTTGCGGAACACGTCGCCGGTGGCCGAGCCGATCAGCGCGTTCAGGCGTGCCCAGCGCTGCCACTGGGCATAGGCCTGGGCGATGCGCTCGGCCAGGGCCTGGTTGGCCAGTTGCCGGCGCTGGTCGTCGGCCTGCTCGGCGCGCAGTTCGGCGCACTGCTGTTCGCTGATCACCAGGTGTTGCTGCAGCTCGCTCAGCGCCTGCTCCAGCTGCTCGGCGGGTACCTCGCCGCTGGCCTGGGCCTGATGCTGCTGCAGGCGCTGTTCGCGCTCTGCGACGAGCACGCCGGCCTGCTCGATGGCCTTTTCTGCCTGTTGCAGGCGCTGGCGCAGTTGACTGACCTGCTCGTCATCCACCGCCAGCAGCTGGTCCAGCCCGGCATCGTCGAGTTCCGGGTGACCCTGGCGCCATTGCCCGATGGCGTGGTCGAGCTGCTGGCTTTCCTGCTCCAGGGCGCCCAGACGCTGTTCGTCTGCCTTGAGTTCGGCAGCCCGCTCGATGGCCTGGGCCTGGGCCTGCTGCAACTGCTGGCCGGTCGTTGCCTGCGCGCTGCGCGCTGCCTCCACCTGCTGTTCCAGGTGCTGCTGCCAGTGCTCGGCACCGGCATGCTCGCCAATCAGCGCGGTCAGGGCGTCGCGGGCCTGTTGCTGCTGGGTGCGCAGTGCATCGACCTGCTGCTGCACGGCCTGATGGCTGAGTTCGAGCGCCTGTTGCTGCACCTGGGTCTTTTCAAGCTGCTGCTGACGCTCGGCGTGCTCCTGCTGCTCGTCCTTTTGCCGGTCCAGCAGCTCCAGGCGCTGGGCCAGTTGCTGGTCCAGTTGCAGGAAGGTCGCGGCGGGCTCCTGGCGCAAGGCGTCGAGAATGTCGCCTGGCAGCAGCGTGGCGAAGCCGGCCAGCGCCTGCTCCAGGTGTTCGTCGTCGGCCTGCAGCGCATGCTGTTGCTGGCTGAGGTGCTGCGCGGCCTGCTGGTTCGCCTCGACGCTCGCCTGCACCTGCTGCTGCACACGGGCGGCGTCTTTCTGCAGGGTCAGCAGGGTAGCGAGGCGTTGCTCGTCGCGGGCGATGTCGTCGTTCAGGCGGCGTAGCTGATGCTCCAGCCAGGCCGAGCGCTCGCCCACATCCTGTGCCGAGAGTTGCGCATACAGCGCGTGCGCCTCCAGGCCAGGAGCCAGTGCCTGCTGCTGGACGGCCAGTTGTTCCTGCTGGTGCAGGTACTCCTTGATCTGGCCATTCACGCCGCCCAGGGTGCTGCGCAGTTCGTCGAGCTTGAGCTTGAGCGCCTCCACCGCCTGCAGGGCGCCGGCCTCTTCAGTCTGGTCGTGCCGGCCGAGGCTTTGCAGCAGGGCTTCGGGCTGGTGATAGGGGTGCTCCTGGCTGCCACACACCGGGCAGGGCTGGTCGTCCTGCAACTGCGCGCGCAGTTCCTCGACGCTGGCGCTGCGGGCCAGGCGCTGACGTTCGAGCACCTGGCGGGTGACCTGCAGGGCCTGTTCGGCGGCGGTCAGCTCGGTCTTGCCCTGCAGGCCTTCGGCGATCAGGCCTTCACGCTGTTGCTGGGCCGCCTGCTGGCGCTCGCGCAGGGCCTGGGCGCGTTGCGTCAGCTCCTGCTGGCTGGCCCACAGGCGGGACAGCTCTTCGACGGCGCGCTGTTGCTTGCGGTTGTCCTGCAGCAGGGTGCCGAGCAGGTCGATCTGTTCGGCCAGCGCCTCGGGCTCGGCGCCGGCCTCGTGGTAGAGCAGGGCCAGGCTTTCACGGTGTGCCTGCAACTGGCGTGCGCACTCTTCGGCGCGCTGCTGCAGGCCGGGCAGTTCCTCGCGGCCCTGGCTGAGGCGGTTGCCGACCAGCATCAGTTGCTGCAACTGGGCGCGGTAGGCGTTCCAGGCATCACCGATGCTGGCCAGGTGAGCGCTCTGGCTCAACTGCTCGTCGACCTGGGCCAGGCGCTGGTGGGTGAGCTGCTGGCGCTCGATCAACGCCTGGATCTGCTGCTGGCCTTGGCGACTGGCTTGCTCGGCGTGCTGGCATTGAACGTTGCGCTGGTCAAGCTCCTGCTCCAGGCGCGCCAGCGTCTGCTGCTCGGCGAAGGCCTGGCGCAGCAGCGGCGCGCACTCGGTCTGCCGGGCCAGGGCCGTGGCCAGGTGCTCACCGGCGGCTTGCTGCGCCTGTTCAAGCTGCTGCAGGCGTTGCTGCAACGCGGCCTGCTGCTGGCGTTGCTGCTGGATGCTCGCTGCCAGTGGGCTGAGCTGGCTGGCCAGTTCCCGCTGGCGGGCGAACTGATGGCGCTGCGGGGCGAGTTGTTCGAGGCGGCTCAGGTTCAGGCGTTCGCCCTGCAACTGCGCCCACTGCTGCTGCGCGCTGTGCAACTGCTCGCTGGCGGCGGCCTGCTGGTCCTGCAGCTGCTTGAGTTCGGCGAACCAGCTGCGCTGCTGTTCGAGCAGGCGCAGGCGGGCCTGTTCGGCCTTGAGCTGGCGCTGCGCCTCGGCGAGGCGCTGGTCGAGCTCGGCGCGTGCCTCGTCGGCCATCGGCATCACGCCCTGGGCCTGGTCGGTGAGCGCCTTGTGCGCCTCTTCGGCCTCCTTGCTCTTGCTGTAGGCGCGCCGGCCCAGCTGGCTGTAGATGGCGGTGTTGGTGAGCTTTTCGAGCAGTTCGCTGCGTTCCTTGTCGTCGGCCTTGAGGAACGCGCTGAATTCGCTCTGCGCCAGCATCACGGCGCGGGTGAACTGTTCGAAGTTCAGGCCCAGGCGGGCCTCGATCATCTGCTCGTATTCGCGCTTGCTCTGGTTGCTCAGCAACTGGTTGCTGTCCAGGTCGTGCAGGCTCTGGCGGCTGCCCTGCAACTTGCCGGTGGGTTTGTCACGGGCGCGGTTGGCTTCCCAGCGCGCGCGGTAATGGCGCCCGTCGATGCCGACGAAGTCGACTTCGGCAAAGCCGCTGCCGGTGCCGCGGCGCAGCAGGGTGCGCGGGTCGCTGGTGAGTATTTCGCTGTCGACCTCGGGCAGCTTGGTCTCGCGGCCGATGTTGTTCAGCCGCGGCACCGCGCCGAACAGCGCCAGGCACAAGGCGTCGAGCAGGGTGCTCTTGCCGGCCCCGGTCGGCCCGGTGATGGCGAACAGGCCGGCGCTGGCCAGCGGCTCGCAGGTGAAGTCGATCTCGAACGGGCCGGCCAGGGAGGCGAGGTTCTTCAGGCGAATGGCAAGAATCTTCATGGCTGTTCCTCCTCCTGCTGCACGTCCTGCAACAGCAGGGCGAAGTCGGCCAGGGTCTGTTCGTCGACGCTGGTGCCGTAGGCCTGTTCCCAGGCACGGCTGAACAGGTCGTGGGGGCTGAGCTGGCCCAGCTCGATCAGGCGGGTGTCATCCTCGCCGTCGCTGGCGCCGGTGCCGGCGTATTCGGCGGCGATGCGTACCAGGCGCACGGCCTTGCCTTGCAGGCAGGCTTCGAGCTGCTGGCGCAGGTCGGGCTGCGGTTCGTCCAGGCGCACCCGCACCTCCAGCCAGGGCTGGCGCTGCGGGTCGTCGAGCAGGTCGACCTGGGGCAGTTGCCCGAGTTGTTCGAGAATCTCCACCAGCGGCGCCGGGCCCAGGCGTTGCAGGGGCACGGCACGCGGTATCAGGCGCGGTTCGACACTGGTCAGGGTGGCGCCGTCGAGTTCGACTTCGAGGATCTGGTGCTGATAGCCGATTTCGGAGAACGACAGCGGAATCGGCGAGCCGCTGTAGCGGATGCGGTCTTCGCGGTTGACCTTCTGCGGCTTGTGCAGGTGGCCCAGGGCGACGTAGCTGATCTGGCTGCCGAACAGGCTGGCGGGCAGGGCCTCGGCATTGCCGATGATCAGGCTGCGCTCGGAGTCTTCCGATACCGAGCCGCCGGCCATGTGTGCGTGGCTCACGGCGATCAGCGCCTGGCCAGGCTTGCGTTGCTTGAGGGCGGCCTCGATCAGCCATTCGTGCACCTGGCCGATGCCGCGCAGGTAGTCGTCACCCAGGTGCGCACCGGTGACTTCGGCCGGGCGCAGGAAGGGCAGGGCCAGGCACCAGGCGGTCACCTTGCCCTTGGCGTTGGTCAGCGGCACCAGCAGGCGCTCGCTGTCGAGCTGGCCGTCGTCGAGCCAGTGCACGCGACCCAGGGCATAGGTCCTGAGACGGCGCATCAGCGGTGCGGGCAATTCGATGCGCGAGCCGGAGTCGTGGTTGCCGGCGATCATCACGACGTTCAGCCTGGGCTGCTGTTCGTGGGCCTGGACGATGAAGTCGTAGAGGCGCTCCTGGGCTTTGACCGGCGGGTTGACGGTGTCGAAGATGTCGCCGGCAATCAGCAGCGCGTCAGGCTGGCGCAGCTTGAGCTGGCCGAGCAGCCAGTCGAGAAAGCAGGCATGTTCGAAGTCGCGCTCCTGGCCATGCAGGGTTTGCCCCAGGTGCCAGTCGGAGGTGTGAAACAGACGCATTGGAAGTCCCGTGAAGGTCGAGCCGGTAGCCGGCTATGGTAACGCGGGTGGCAGGTTTTGGGGGCTGCGATAGCCCCTGCGCAGGCGCCGCGTTATTTGGGATAGAGCGGCGGCAGGCTGCCGTTCTCGGCGGCGCTCGGCTGCGCCTGCTCGGCTGCGGGAATGGTGCCGATCGCCCGCCACAGTTCATCGCCCTGCCAGTATTGCCCGCTCTCGCTGTACAGCGCGCCGTTGAGCCCGTCCAGCGCATCCGACAGCGGCACGAAGCGCGCCGCCATCTCGGCCAGGGTCTCGGGCTGCTGGCGGGCCCAGGCATCCAGCGCCTGGCGGGTGGCCTGCGGGTCGTTGGCCTGACAGGCACGCTTGAGGTCGTCGAGCAGGGTGCGCGGGCTCGGCCCGCTCTGCGCCGCACGCAATACCGCCGGCTGCGAGCGTGCGCGCCACCACAGGGCGAAGCCGAGCAGGGTGGTCAGGGCCAGCAGCAGCGTGCTCAGTTGCCACGGCCATAGCGGCCGGTTCTCGAGGTTGACGACGCTGGCCGGGGTGTCTGCCGTGAGGGCAGGGTTGTCTTCGATCTTCAACCCGCGCGCCGGCAGGCTGGTGCGCTCCACGTGCTGTTCGCGGGTGTTCCACCACACCACCTCGAGGCTCGGCAGTTCCAGTGCGCCACTGTGGGTCGGCACTAGCGCCTCGCGTTCCTCGCGCAGGCCTACCAGCCCGCGTTCGCTGACCTCTTCACGCAGTTGCGGCTGATCCGGGTATCGTCGCAGGCCGTTGACTTCGGTGGCGGGCAGCGGTGGCAGTTGCGCACTGGACAGCCCGTCGGCGCTGAGGATCACGCTGCGCGTCAGCGAGTCGCCGATCTGGGTCGGGGTCTGCGCAGGGTCCGGGCTCCAGCGTTCCTCAAGGCTCAGGCTGCGTGCCGGCAGCCACGGCTGGTCGGCGGGGTACTCGGCCGGTATCGGCAGCACCTGCAAGGGCAGCGGCGTGGAACTGACCCGTACTTGCTTGCCACGTGCCGCGCCGCTGTCGCCCTGGGCCGGCTCGTCGGCGCTGGTGGCGCTGAAGGTCAGGGCGGGTATGCTCAGTGCGCCGCTTTGCTGGGGGAAGATCGCGTAGCGCATCTCGATCACGCCAAAGCGCACGCCGTTGATCAGTTTTTCATAGGTGCGCGACTCGCCCAGCGGTTCGACCCGGGCATTGGCGATCACCAGCGGGCTGAGGCTGCTGTCATCGTAAAGCGACACCGAGTGGTAGATGCGCAGGGTCAGTACGGCCTGGGCCTGCACGTACACGCTGTCTGCGTCCAGGCTGGCATCGATGCTCACCGGCGCCTGGCTGATGTCGCTGGCCGCCTCGGCCGGCAGTACCTGCAACGTCACCGGCTGGCTCTGCGCCTCGCCCAGGTGCAGCACCGGCACCTGGACCGTGCCGCTCTGGCGCGGGCGCAGGGTGATGATCCAGCGGGTATTGGCCTGGGTCTGGCCGTCGAGGCTCTTGAGGCTGTTGACCTGGCGCGTGTCGCGCACTTCGAAGTCGGCCTGCAGCGGGGTCAGGTCAGGCTTGCCGAACTGGGTCACGTCTTCGATTTCCAGGGTCAGCTCCAGGGTTTCGCCCGCGATCAGGCGGCTGCGGTCGACGCTGGCGAGCAGCGTCGCCGCCTGCACCTGCAGGGCGAACAAGAAGCTGAAAACCAGGGCGCAGACGCGGATCATTTGGGGCTTTCCTGATGCAGTTGCTGTTCGTACCAGAACTTGCGGCGCAACAGCTCGGACGGGTTGTCCGGGATCTGGCGCAGCCATTGTTCCAGGGCCTGGCGCTGCTCGGCATCCAGGCTGCTGTCGACGGGGCGCTGCGGTGGCCGGGTGGTGTCTTCGTCCGGCGGCTCGCTGGCGTTGTGCGCGTGCTCTGGCGCGGTGGCGGTGTCTTCGCTGGCGCCGGCCTTGGCATCGCCCTGGCTGCTGTCGCTGCTGTTCGATTGCTGGCCGTTGCTGGCCGAATCGGTCGGCAGGTCGGGCCGGCCCTGAGGCGGGTCTTCGGTGGCCGGCGGTTGCTGGGGCTGTTCGGGCTGGCGGCGCAGCAGCTGCTCGACCAGGTCCTTGTTGGCCTGGGCCGCTTCCAGCTCGGGCTCCAGCTCCAGGGCCTGCTCCCAGGCATCCACGGCCGCCTCCAGTTCGCCACTGCGGGCCAGGGCATTGCCGCGATTGTAATGGGCGCTGGCGCTGCTGGCCCGTGCGAATTCACGGGCGGCGCCAGCATAGTCGCCAGCCTGGTACAGCGCCATGCCTTTCCATTGCGGGTCTTCGAAGTGGCGGGCGGCCTCGGCCGGACGCTGCTGTTCGAGCAGGCGCTGGCCCTGCTGGTCGGGACGCAGCCACAGGTCGTTGAAGGTGAAGGCGTAGCTCGGTTGCGGCAGCAGGCCGAGCAGCAGCGGCAGGCAGAACAGCCAGCCACGCCGGCCAGCGCACGCGGCCAGCAGCAGTAGCGGGATCAGCAGCCAGTAGCCCTGGTCGGCCCAGCTGTCCAGTTGCAGGGTCTGGCCGTCGGCGCGCAGCGCCTGGGGATTGTCGAACAGGCCCAGGCCGCGCAGGTCGAGGTCGTCGATGCGCGCCTTGCGGTAACGCCCGCCGGTACTGTTGATGAAGGCCTTGAGCTCGGCGCTGTCCAGGCGCGGAACCAGGATTGCCCCGTCCGCGTCCTTGAGGTATTCGCCGTTGGTCTGCCTGACCGGCGCGCCTTCGGGGGTGCCCACGCCAAGCATCAGCAGCTTGGGACCATGACGCCCCAGTGCCTGGGTGATGCCCTGACGTTCCTGCGGGCTGAGCGAGGAGCCGATCAGCAGCAGGCGCCCCTGGCCCAGCGCGCCCTGGGCCAGCAGTGCCAGCGCCTTGCGTACCGCCAGGTCGGCGCGCTGACCAGGTTGCGGCATGATGGCGGGGTCCAGGGCGTCGAGCAGGTTGCGGCTGGTGGCCAGGTCGTCGGACAGCGGCACCAGGGTGTGTGCGCTGCCGGCATACACGATGATCGCGGTCTGGCTATCGCGGCGGTGTTCGAGCAGGTCGAGCAGCTTGCGTCTGGCCTGCTGCAGGCGGTTGGGCGGGGTGTCGTCGGCGAGCATCTGCGGGGTCAGTTCGAGCATGACCACCAGCGGGTCGGCGGCGCGCTGGCGGGTCTCTTCCAGGCGCTCCCAGCTGGGGCCGACCAGGGCCAGCACGGCCAGCAGCCAGGCCAGGCCCAGGGCGATCCACGGCAGCTTGCTGTCGCGGCCATTGCCGCCGCCCAGCAGCACGGCATGGAACGCCGCGGGCAGGATCATCTGCCAGCGTCCGGCGCGCTTTTGTCGGTGCCACAGCTTCCACAGCAGCCAGCCGAGCAGCGGCAGCAGCAACAGCCAGGCCGGGCGCAACCATTGGGGCCAGAGCTCGATCATCGACGCCTCCGCAGGCGCAGGCGCTTGAGGCGCTCGCGCCATTCGGGGTGCGGCTGCAGAAAGTGCGGCCGGCGCAGCAGGCGTTGCAGCAGGTTGTCGGGCCAGCGATCGCGCACCACCAGCAGTACGCTCAGGCCCAGCGCCAGGGCCAGCGGCCAGCTGTACAGGGCATGCGCGGTACGCGCCTGGGTCGGTTGCTGGGCTACCGGCTCGAGGCGGTCGAGGGTCTGGCCGATGGCGTTGAGTTCGTTGCCGTCGCGGGCGCGGAAGTAGGCGCCGTGGGTGACCTCGGCGATCTCCCTGAGCGAGGCTTCGTCCAGGTCCAGGCTCGGGTTGAGCCCGAGCATGCCGGCGGTGCCGGTTTCGTCCGGGTCGGCGCCGATGCCGATGGTGTAGATCCTGATGCTTTCCTGGGCGGCCAGGCGCGCGGCGGTCAGCGGATGGATCTGCCCGCCGTTGTTGGCGCCATCGGTCAGCAGAATCAGCACGCGGCTTTGCGCAGGGCGCATGCGCAGGCGCTTGACCGCCAGGCCGATGGCATCGCCAATGGCGGTGTTCTTGCCGGCGATACCGATCTGCGCCTCGTCGAGAAAGCTGCGCACGGTGCGTCGGTCGAACGTCAGCGGGGCCTGCAGGTAGGCCTGGCTGCCGAACAGGATGAGCCCCACGCGGTCGCCTTCACGCGCTTGCAGAAAGTCGCCCATCAGTTGCTTGACCAGGGTCAGGCGGCTGACGTCCTCGTCGTCCCAGCGCATGTCGGGGAAGTCCATCGAGCCGGATACATCCACCGCCACCAGCAGGTCGCGCCCACTGGCGGCCACCGGCAGCGGCTCGCCCAGCCATTGTGGGCGCGCGGCGGCGCACAGCAACAGCAGCCACACCAGCACGAACGGCGCCTGCTGGCGCCAGGTCGGCAGGTTGAGCCGCGCGCGACGCCCGGCCAGGCCTTCGAGTTCGTCCAGAAAGCTCACCTTGAGCACCGGTTCGCCGCTGTCGGCGGCCGGCAGCAGCAGACGGGCCAGCCACGGCAGCGGCAACAGCGCGAAGACCCACGGCCAGGCCAGTTCAAACATGTTTGCGAATCCAGGTGTCGACCGCCTGGTTGAGCCCGGCGATGGCCTTGTCGTCAAGCCGGCACTCGGGCTTGTAGGCGCCTTCCACCAGTACCATCCAGCGGGTCAGGCCGGCGGCCGGGCAGCGGTTGTCGAGAAACGCCAACCACTTGCGCCCGTTGAGGGTGTGACTGTGGCTGTCGGGGTAGTGGTTGCGGCACAGGCGTTTGAGCAGGGCGTTGATCTGCTGCAGCCAGGCACCGGCCGGTGCGCCGTCGTAGGGCTTGGGCAGCGCCGCCAGCTCTGCCAGGGCGGCGATGCGGATCGGTTCCAGCGGTTGTTCGGCGCGTGGCAGCGGAGCCTTGCGCGGGCGCCAGTGACGCAGCCGCCACAGGCCCCAGGCGAGCACGGGCAGCAATGCCAGCAGCACCCACCAGCCCGGCGCGGGCGGCCACGCGCCGATGGGGGCGGGGGCGATCAGCGGTTGCAGTGCGTCCAGTGGGTTCATCGGCTTTTACCCGAGCGTTGCGGGTCGAGGTATTCGCGCAGTTGCTCGATCATTTCGCTCTGGGTGCTCAAGGGCATCAGCACCACGCGCAGTTTCTGGGCCAGCAGTTCCCAGCGTTCGATGCGTGCCTCGCTCTGCTGGCGATAGCTCTTGCGCAGGTTGGCATCCAGGGTATCGAGCTCCAGCTGTGCGCCGCGCTGGGCAAAGCGCAACAAGCCGGCGGCGGGCAGGGCGTGGTCGAGTGGGTCGGACACCGGCAGCAGCAGCAGGTCGCAGTGTCGCGCCAGCAGGCTCATCTGTTGCTCCACCCCGGGGGTGAGCGCGCGTTCGTCGCAGATCACGATGGCCAGGCTGCCCGGGCGCAGCACTTCGCGGGCGCGGCGCAGGGCGATGTTGAGGTTGTCGCCCTGGGGCTGGGCCTCGGTGTGCAGCGACTGGTTGACCCGCGCCAGGCGGTTGAGCAGTTGCAGCAGGCTCTGCTTGCTGCGCCGTGGCTTGATTTCATAGTGCTCGTTGTCGCCGAACACCAGGCCGCCGATGCGGTCGTTGTGGCCCAGCGCGGCCCAGCCGATCAGGGCGGCGGCCTGCGCGGCAAGTACCGACTTGAACATCAGCCCGGAGCCGAAGAACAGGCGTCGGCTCTGTTCGACCAGGATGAAGATGGGCCGCTCGCGCTCTTCGTGGAACAGCTTGGTGTGGGGCTCCTGGGTGCGGGCGGTGACTCGCCAGTCGATGTTGCGCACATCGTCGCCGGCCTGGTACACGCGCACCTGGTCGAAGTCCACGCCGCGCCCGCGCAGACGCGAGTGATGCAGGCCCACCAGCGGGCTGCGTTGCCCAGGGGCGGAGAACAGCTGCACCTCGCGCACGCGATGACGCATCTCGATCAGCTCGGAAAGGCCGATGCGGATGCCGGGCTCGGCCTGCGCTGAAAGAGGCATGGCTTCAGGCCACGGCGACGACGTCGAGGATGCGCTGGATCACCCGGTCCTGGTCGATACCGGCCGCTTCGGCCTCGAACGAAAGAATGATGCGGTGGCGCAGCACGTCGAACAGCACCGCCTGGATGTCTTCGGGGCTGACGAAGTCGCGTCCGGCCAGCCAGGCGTGGGCGCGTGCGCAGCGGTCCAGGGCAATGGAGCCGCGCGGGCTGGCGCCGTAGGCGATCCAGTCGCCGAGTTCGGCGTCGTACTTGGCACCGGTGCGGGTGGCCATCACCAGTTGCACCAGGTACTCCTCCACTGCGTCGGCCATGTACAGGCCGAGGATCTCCTTGCGTGCGGCGAAGATCGCCTGCTGGCTGACCCGGCGTTCGGGCTTGGTTTCGCCGTTGAGCGCCTCGCCGCGCGCCTGCTGCAGGATGCGCCGCTCCACGGCGGCATCGGGAAAGCCGATTTTCACGTGCATCAGGAAACGGTCGAGCTGGGCTTCGGGCAGCGGGTAGGTGCCTTCCTGCTCGATGGGGTTCTGCGTGGCCATCACCAGGAACAGGGGCGACAGCTCGTAGGTGCTGCGCCCCACGCTGACCTGGCGCTCGGCCATGGCCTCGAGCAGGGCCGACTGGACCTTGGCCGGGGCGCGGTTGATTTCGTCGGCCAGCACCAGGTTGTGGAAGATCGGACCCTGCTGGAACACGAAGCTGCCGGTTTCAGGGCGATAGATTTCGGTGCCGGTGATGTCGGCGGGCAGCAGGTCGGGGGTGAACTGGATGCGGTGGAACTGCGCCTCGACGCCTTCGGCGAGTTCCTTGATGGCCTTGGTCTTGGCCAGGCCCGGCGCACCCTCCACCAGCATATGACCATCGGCGAGCAGCACGATGAGCAGGCGCTCGACCAGTTTTTCCTGGCCAAGAATCTGGGTGGAGAGAAAGGTGCGCAGCGCGATGAGCGCTTCACGATGTTCCATCGGGACGGTTCCTGGGCGTGCGCCCGGGGGGAGGGCAACAACGCCCGGGCAGGGGCTGATACTTTAATCCATCCGGGGGTGCGGCGACTAATGGTGGGTGGGTAAATTTGAGCGCAGATCACAAATCATCGGTGCCGCCATCGCGGGTCAAGCCCGCTCCCACAAGGTCGGCGCTGTTCTTGTGGGAGCGGGCTTGACCCGCGATGATTAGCCAGGCGAGTCAGTTCTTGAAGCTGGAGTGCTTGCGCCCCTGGTCACACAGGGCGAACACCACCACGAACACTGCGGCAATCGCCAGGATCGCCACCACGCCGTCGGTCGAATGGGTCGGCGAGCTGGCCACCAGTGCCAGGCCGCCCAGTGGCGCCAGGCCACCGGCCACCGCGGTGCCGATCTCGCGCCCGGTGCCAAAGCCCGATGAGCGCGTGGCCGTGGGGAACTGGCGGCTGAGGAACGAACCCTGTGGGGCGAACATCATCGGCGCCAGCAGGCCGGTACCAATGGCGATGGCGATGTAGATCATCAGCGGCTCGGCGGTGTTGAGCAGGGCCATGAACGGGTACGCGAACAGTACCGAGAACAGACCGCCCATGATCAGCACGGCCTTGCTGCTCCATTTGTCGCACAACCAGCCGAAGCATGGCACCGCCACGATCGCCACCAGGCTGGCAATGGTCACCGACAGCGAGGTCACGTGGGCCTCCACACCCTTGAACTGGGTCAGGTAGGCCAGCGAGAAGGTCTTGAAGATATAGCTCAGGGCGTTGTAGCCGATGGCCACGAAGAACACCACGGCCAGGCCCTTGAGGTCGTTCTTGAACAGCGCCTTGAGCGGCGACACCTTGGCTTTTTTCGGCGCCTGCTCGAGTTCGGCGAACTGCGGGGTTTCCGGAATGCTGCGGCGTACCCAGAAGCCCACGCCCACCAGCACGATGCTGCAGATGAACGGGATGCGCCAGCCGCCCGAGAGCAGGAAGTCGTTGCCGTTCATGGTCAGCAGGTACACGGTCAGCGACGACAGCAGCAGGCCCAGGTTGAGCCCCAGCGCAGGCCAGGCACCCTGACTGCCGCGCTTGCCTTCGCTGGCATGCTCGTAGCTGGTCACGGCCGCGGCGGACAGCTCGGCGCCCGCGCCCAGGCCCTGGATGATGCGCACCAGCACCAGGATGATCGGCGCCCAGATGCCAATGCTGGCGTAGCTGGGGATCAGGCCGATCAGGGTGGTGCACAGGCCCATCATGCAGAAGGTCACCACCAGTACCTGCTTGCGCCCGAAGCGGTCGCCCAGGTAGCCGAACAGCACGCCGCCGAACGGGCGGGCGATAAAGCCGATGGCAAAGGTGGAGAAGGCCAGCAGCGAGGCAACCTGAGGGTTGCTGGCGTCGAAGAAGATCTTCGAGAACACGATGGCCGCCATGGTGGCGTACAGGTAGAAGTCGTACCACTCCAGCATCGAGCCGAAGATGGTGGCCGCCGCGACCTTGCGCAGGCGCTTCCTGTTCTGTTCCGGGGTTTCGGTTGCGGTGGTGACCGCTTCATGTACCGACATCGAGAGATTCCTTGTTGGTCTTTGTAGTTATTTTCAAGCGGGCGGCGGGCGCCCGTGCAGCAATGCGGATCAGCGTGGTGTGAGCAGGCGGTCGGCGATCATTTCGCCGATCGGGATGGCCGAGGTGGCTGCCGGCGACGGTGCGTTGCACACGTGGACCATGCGCGGGGTCTCGGCGAACAGGAAGTCGTGCACCAGGGTGCCGTCACGCATCACTGCCTGGGCGCGGATGCCCGCCTCGTAGGGCAGCAGGTCGTCGACCTCGAGCGAAGGGCAGTATTTGCGGCACTGTTCCAGGTAGCCGCGCTTGAACAGCGAGTTCTTCATCTCGGTGGTGCCCGAACCGAGGTTGTTCCACAGGGTTTTCCAGAAGCCGGGGAAGCGGGCGTACTGCGCCACGTCGCGCCAGTTGATCGAGAACTTGCCGTAGTTCTCGCGGCCCAGGCCCAGCACCGCATTCGGCCCGACAGTGACGCTGCCGTCGATCATGCGGGTGAGGTGCACGCCCAGAAACGGCAGCTCCGGGTCGGGGATCGGGTAGATCAGGTGATTGACGATCTGGTTCTTGGTGGCTGGCAGGCGGAAGTATTCGCCGCGAAACGGGATGATCTGGTGGTCGATCCTGACCCCGGCCAGCGCCGCCAGGCGGTCCGACTGCAGGCCGGCGCAGGCGACCAGCTGCCTGGCGCGCCATACGCGGTCTTCGCTGCTGATGGTGACGCTGTCGCCGCTTTCGGCGATCGCCGCCACGCGGGTGTCCAGGCAGATCTCGCCGCCGGCGGCCTGGATGACCTTGGCCATGGCCTGGCACACCTGCTTGTAGTCGACGATGCCGGTGGCATCGAGGAACAGCCCGCCCAGGCCGACGATGTTCGGCTCACGACGGCGCAGTTCGGCGGCATCCAGGCGCTCGACCTTCAGCCCGTTCTGTTGCGAGCGCTCGTACAGCGCCTGCATGCGTTGCACCTCGAGCGGGTTGGACGCCACCAGCAGCTTGCCGCACACCTCGTACTTGATGGCGTGGGTGTCGCAGAAGTCCTTGGTGGCCTGGGCGCCGCGCTTGCACAGGTCGGCCTTGAGGCTGCCGGGTGCGTAGTAGATGCCGGCGTGGATGACCCCGCTGTTATGGCCGGTCTGGTGCCGGGCCAGTGTGGTTTCCTTCTCCAGGATGACCAGCGAGGCGCCAGGCTGGCGCTTGAGCAGCGCCATGGCGGTGGCGAGGCCGACGATGCCGCCGCCGATGATGCAGTAGTCGTAAATCATGCAGGGGTCACCTTGGTATTCTTATCTGGTTATCAGGTTGTCAGACTAAGTAGTGCGAAGAAAAGGGCGCTGACCCGCAGCGCCCGTCACGTGATGTTCATTCCATGGCTGGCAGGTCCAGCTTCAGGCGCTTGGCCGAGGCCCGCAGGTGCGCTTCGGCGCAGGCCGCGGCGCGCTGGCGGTCACCGTCGGCAATCGCCTGGTACAGCGCCTGGTGTTCGCGATTGGCGTCGGCCGAGCCGCCCACCGAATGCGCCGCCGAGTTTTCCCACGCGGTCTTGCGCGCGGCAGCCAGCTGGCCGCGCAGAAAGTCATGGAAGGCGACGAAGTAGTCGTTCTTGCTGGCTTCGGCAATTGCGCGGTGAAACTCCACGTCGGCAGCCGCCGCCACGTCGAACTGGCTGCGCTTGTCGATCATTTCCTGCAGGGCCTTGGCCATGCGCGCCAGGTCTGCCTGGTCGCGGCGCTGGGCGGCAATCGAAGCGGCCTGGGTTTCGATCCACAGGCGCACTTCGAACATCTGCACCAGGTCGGCACTGCGCCCGTTGTTGCTGGGGAAGCGGAACACCGTGCCGGTCGGATTCTGCGAAATGTACGAGCCCAGCCCGCGCCGGGCGATCAGTACGCCATCGGCCTTGAGCTGGGAGATCGCCTCGCGCACCACCGAGCGGCTGACATTCAGCTGTTCGGCCAGTTGCTGCTCGGTGGGCAGGCGTGCTTCGGCAGCCAGGCGCCCCGAGTCGATCTCGGTGCGGATGGCGCTGACGACGCGTTCCACCAGGGTGTCGGGGCGTTGAAGCTCGAGCATGAAGGATAAAGCCAGTAGGTCAGGTTGTCAGACAATGCCCGTGCAGCCGCATGTTGTCAAGAATGTGCCTGGGGTTGCAGGCGATAGAACGCCCGTGCGTTACCCCACAGCACGCGCTCGACACTGGCGCTGCCCAGCGTGTGGCGGATCAGCTGGATATCGGCCGGGTCGAACGGGCGCGGTGCGCGGGTGGAGGGCAGGTCGCTGCCGAACATCAGGGCGTGGGGGTTGGCGGCATCGATGTCGCGCAAGGCAGCGGCCACATCGAAATCGACCCGGCCAAAGCCGCAGGCCTTGATGCGCACACCTGCCTCGGCCAGTTGCAGCAGCGCCGGCAGGCCGTCGCGGCGCAGGCCCAGGTGATCGATGCTTACCGCCGGCAAGCGGCGCAGCAGCGGGGTCAGCTCGCCCAGCTCGCGCGAATCGACGTACAGCTCGACGTGCCAGCCGGCCAGTTCGAACACGCGCAGGGCCATGGCTTCGAGCTGATCGGCCTGCGCCGAGCCGCCGCGCTTGAGGTTGAAGCGCAGTGCACGCACGCCGGCGGCATCCAGCGCGAGCAGCTCGGCATCGCTGATGCCGGCCGGCACCTGGGTCACCCCCACGTAGCCTGGGCCCAGCTGTTTCAAGGCGGCCAGCAGGTAGCCCTGGTCGAAGGCCTGGAACGAGCCCGACACCACCGCGCCGCCGCAGATGCCCAGCGGCGTGACGGCCGCCAGGTAGTCTTCGGTGGTGAAGGCCTCGGGCAGGTAGCCGTTGTTGGGCACCAGCGCGAAGCGCGGGTCGATGATGTGGCAGTGGGCGTCGAAGATCGGCTGGGGCATGGGGGCTCCTTGACGGGGTTACAGCTCGCTGACGTAGGTGCCGGTGCCCTTGAGGATGTTCTGCAGGGTCTGCTCGACTTCGGCGAGGTCGGTGCCGTCGCTGCTGAGGGTGATTTCCAGATGATCGGCGCCGTTGAACACGTCGGCGTCTCCCGGCGCCACTTCGATCAGCAGGCGCCTGGCACTGAGGGTGACCTTGATGCCGTCCAGTGTGCTCGGTTCGTCATCCAGGGTGATGTCCACCGTGTCTTCGTCCGGGTAGCGGGTCATGAGGAACATCTGGCCCTTGTCGCTGTGGCAGCACAGGGTGGCCATGTTGTCTTCTTCATCATCGCAGGGGGTGGCGAAGAGCAGGGGGGTGGTCAGTTGCATGGACGGCTCGGTGGTCAAGAAGTGAAACGCGAGTGTGCCAGTCTTCGGTCAATGGATAAATCTCCGCCTGCCGCTGATTGACCGAATATGTCGCAGCATCGCAAGCAGGGGTGACCGGCCAGTCGTTAAGCTGCCCTGTCGATGGACAACCCGACGACACCCAGCGTGTGGTTGGCTATGGTTGATCCGAGCATGACGGCATGTGCGCGACGCTTCACTCAATAACAAGCCCAAGCGGAGTACCACAGATGGCGTTTTTCACCGCAGCCAGCAAAGCCGACTTCCAGCATCAACTGCAGGCGGCCCTGGCGCAGCACATCGGGGAACAGGCACTGCCACAAGTGGCGCTGTTTGCCGAGCAGTTCTTTGGCATCATCTCTCTTGACGAATTGACCCAGCGTCGCCTCTCCGACCTGGCCGGCTGCACCCTCTCGGCCTGGCGCATCATCGAACGCTTCGACCACACCGAACCCCAGGTTCGGGTCTACAACCCCGATTACGAACGCCACGGCTGGCAGTCCACCCACACGGCCGTGGAAGTGCTGCACCATGACCTGCCGTTTCTGGTCGACTCGGTGCGTACCGAGCTCAACCGCCGCGGCTACAGCATCCATACCCTGCAGACCACCGTACTCAGCGTGCGTCGCGGGGCCAAGGGCGAGCTGCTGGAGATTCTGCCCAAGGGCACCCAGGGTGAGGGCATCCTGCAGGAATCGCTGATGTACCTGGAGATCGACCGCTGCGCCAATGCCGCCGAGCTCAACCTGCTGGCCCGCGAGTTGGAGCAGGTGCTGGCCGAAGTGCGCGTGGTGGTGGCCGATTTCGAGCCGATGAAGGCCAAGGTGCGCGAGCTGCTCGAGCTGATCGACCACACGGCCTACGCCCCGGCCGCTGCCGAGAAGGACGAGGTCAAGAGCTTCCTGCAATGGCTGGTGAGCAACCATTTCACCTTCCTGGGCTACGAAGAGTTCGTGGTCAAGGCCGACGCCCAGGGCGGCCAGCTGGAGTATGACGAGCAGTCCTTCCTCGGCCTGACCCGCCGCCTGCGCAGTGGCCTCAGCGCCGACGACCTGCGCATCGAAGACTACGCCGTCAATTACCTCAACGAGCCGCTGCTGCTGTCGTTCGCCAAGGCCGCGCACCCCAGCCGCGTGCACCGCCCGGCCTACCCGGACTACGTGTCGATCCGCCAGCTGGACGCCGACGGCAAGGTGATCAAGGAATGCCGCTTCATGGGCCTGTACACCTCGTCGGTGTATGGCGAAAGTGTGCGGGTGATCCCGTACATTCGCGGCAAGGTCGCCGAAGTGGAGCGCCGTTCGGGCTTCGACGCCAAGGCCCACCTGGGCAAGGAGCTGGCCCAGGTACTCGAGGTGCTGCCCCGCGACGACCTGTTCCAGACCCCGGTGGATGAGCTGTTCAGCACCGTGATGTCGATCGTGCAGATCCAGGAGCGCAACAAGATTCGCGTGTTCCTGCGCAAGGACCCCTACGGGCGCTTCTGCTACTGCCTGGCCTATGTGCCGCGCGACATCTATTCCACCGAGGTGCGCCAGAAGATCCAGCAGGTGCTGATGGAGCGCCTGAAGGCCAGCGACTGCGAGTTCTGGACCTTCTTCTCCGAGTCGGTGCTGGCCCGCGTGCAACTGATTCTGCGGGTCGATCCGAAAAACCGCATCGACATCGACCCCCAGCAGCTGGAAAACGAAGTGGTGCAGGCCTGCCGTTCGTGGCAGGACGACTATGCCAGCCTGACCGTCGAGAGCTTCGGCGAGGCCCAGGGCACCAATGTGCTGGCCGACTTCCCCAAAGGCTTCCCGGCCGGCTACCGCGAGCGCTTTGCCGCGCATTCGGCGGTGGTGGACATGCAGCACCTGCTGACCCTGTCCGACAGCAAGCCGCTGGTGATGAGCTTCTACCAGCCGCTGACCCAGGCCGGCAAACAGCAACTGCACTGCAAGCTGTACCACGCCGACACCCCGCTGGCGCTGTCGGACGTGCTGCCGATCCTGGAAAACCTGGGCCTGCGCGTACTGGGCGAGTTCCCGTACCGCCTTCGCCACAGCAATGGCCGCGAGTTCTGGATTCATGACTTTGCCTTCACCTACAGCGAAGGCCTGAACCTGGATATCCAGCAGCTCAACGACACCCTGCAGGATGCCTTCGTGCACATCGTCAACGGCGACGCCGAAAACGATGCGTTCAACCGTCTGGTGCTGACCGCCGGCCTGCCGTGGCGCGACGTGGCGCTGCTGCGCGCCTATGCCCGCTACCTCAAGCAGATTCGCCTGGGCTTCGACCTGGGCTACATCGCCAGCACCCTGAACAACCATACCGACATCGCCCGCGAGCTGACCCGGCTGTTCAAGACCCGCTTCTACCTGGCGCGCAAGCTGGCCGGGGATGACCTGGACGACAAGCAGCAACGCCTGGAACAGGCGATCCTGAGCGCGCTGGACGACGTGCAGGTTCTCAACGAAGACCGCATCCTGCGTCGCTACCTGGACCTGATCAAGGCCACCCTGCGCACCAACTTCTACCAGACCGACGCCAATGGCCAGGCCAAGTCGTACTTCAGCTTCAAGTTCAACCCAAGGCTGATTCCCGAGCTGCCCAAGCCGGTGCCCAAGTTCGAGATCTTCGTGTATTCGCCGCGGGTCGAGGGCGTGCACCTGCGCTTTGGCAACGTGGCACGCGGCGGGCTGCGCTGGTCGGACCGCGAAGAGGACTTCCGTACCGAAGTGCTGGGCCTGGTGAAGGCGCAGCAGGTGAAGAACTCGGTGATCGTGCCGGTGGGTGCCAAGGGTGGCTTCCTGCCGCGCCGCCTGCCGCTGGGCGGCAGCCGCGACGATATCCAGGCCGAAGGCATCGCCTGCTACCGCATCTTCATTTCCGGCCTGCTGGACATTACCGACAACCTCAAGGACGGCGTGCTGGTGCCGCCGGTCAACGTGGTGCGTCACGACGATGACGACCCGTACCTGGTGGTGGCGGCCGACAAGGGCACCGCGACCTTCTCGGACATCGCCAACGGCATCGCCATCGACTACGGCTTCTGGCTGGGCGACGCCTTTGCCTCGGGCGGCTCGGCCGGCTACGACCACAAGAAGATGGGGATTACCGCCCGTGGCGCGTGGGTTGGCGTGCAGCGCCATTTCCGCGAGCGTGGCATCAACGTGCAGCAGGACCCGATCACCGTGGTCGGTGTGGGCGACATGGCCGGCGACGTGTTCGGCAACGGCCTGCTGATGTCCGACAAGCTGCAACTGGTGGCTGCCTTCAACCACCTGCATATCTTCATCGACCCGAACCCGGAGCCTGCCAGCAGCTTTGCCGAGCGCAAGCGCCTGTTCGACCTGCCGCGGTCGGCCTGGAGCGACTACGACACCAGCATCATGTCCGAAGGTGGCGGGATCTTCTCGCGCAGTGCCAAGAGCATCGCCATCAGCCCGCAGATGAAGGAACGCTTTGCCATCGAGGCCGACAAGCTGACCCCGACCGAGCTGCTCAATGCGCTGCTCAAGGCGCCGGTCGACCTGCTGTGGAACGGCGGCATCGGCACCTACGTCAAGTCCAGCGAAGAGAGCCACGCCGATGTGGGCGACAAGGCCAACGACGCGTTGCGCGTGGACGGCAACGAGCTGCGCTGCAAGGTGGTGGGCGAGGGTGGCAACCTGGGCATGACCCAGCTGGGTCGGGTCGAGTTCGGCCTCAACGGCGGCGCGACCAACACCGACTTCATCGACAACGCCGGTGGCGTGGACTGCTCCGACCACGAGGTCAACATCAAGATCCTGCTCAACGAGGTGGTGCAGGCCGGTGACATGACCGAGAAGCAGCGCAACCAGTTGCTGGGCAGCATGACCGACGAAGTGTCTGCGTTGGTGCTGGGCAATAACTACAAGCAGACCCAGGCACTGTCGCTGGCGGCGCGCCGGGCGCGTGAGCGGATTTCCGAGTACAAGCGCCTGATGGCCGACCTGGAAAGTCGCGGCAAGCTGGACCGGGCCATCGAGTTCCTGCCTACCGAAGAGCAACTGGCCGAGCGCATTGCGGCCAACCAGGGCCTGACCCGGGCCGAGCTGTCGGTGCTGATCTCGTACAGCAAGATCGACCTCAAGGAAGCCCTGCTGCAGTCGCTGGTGCCGGATGACGACTACCTGACCCGCGACATGGAGACGGCCTTCCCGCCGTCGCTGGTGAACAAGTTCGCCGAGGCCATGCGTCGCCATCGCCTCAAGCGCGAGATCGTCAGCACCCAGATCGCCAACGACCTGGTCAACAACATGGGCATCACCTTCGTGCAGCGGCTCAAGGAGTCCACGGGCATGAGCCCGGCGAACGTGGCCGGTGCCTACGTGATCGTGCGCGACATCTTCCACCTGCCGCACTGGTTCCGCCAGATCGAGGCACTGGACTACCTGGTGCCCGCCGAAGTGCAGCTGACGCTGATGGACGAGCTGATGCGCCTGGGCCGCCGGGCCACGCGCTGGTTCCTGCGCAGCCGTCGCAACGAGCAGGATGCCGGGCGTGACGTGGCCCACTTCGGGCCCAAGATCGCGGCGCTGGGGCTCAAGCTGGACGAACTGCTGGAGGGGCCGACCCGCGAGCGCTGGATGACCCGCTACCAGGGCTTCGTCGAAGCCGGCGTGCCGGAGCTGCTGGCGCGCATGGTGGCTGGCACTACGCACCTGTACACCCTGTTGCCGATCATCGAGGCTTCCGATGTGACCGGCCAGGACCCGGCCGAGGTGGCCAAGGCGTTCTTCGCCGTGGGCAGCGCGCTGGACCTGACCTGGTACCTGCAGGAAATCAGCAACCTGCCGGTGGAGAACAACTGGCAGGCACTGGCACGTGAAGCGTTTCGCGATGACATCGACCTGCAGCAGCGCGCCATCACCATCTCCGTGTTGCAGATGGTCGATGCGCCTGCCGACATGGATGCGCGGGTAGCCTTGTGGCTGGCGCAGCATGCGGTGATGGTGGAGCGCTGGCGCGCGATGCTCGATGAGCTGCGTGCGGCCACCGGCACCGATTACGCCATGTATGCGGTGGCCAACCGCGAGCTGGTTGACCTGGCGCTGAGCGGGCAGTCGGCGGCGGTGCCGTCGTGAGTGTGTAGCAGGTAAAAAGAAGCCCCGGCCTGTGCCGGGGCTTTCTTTTGGCGGGGTGGGCCGTTGCGCCGGCAAGGCCGGCCGGGCGGCTTACTTGAAGCGCCGCTCCACGCCTTTCTCCACCAGGATCTTGGCGGATATCTCTTCCACCGAAAAATGCGTGGAGTTGATGTTGGGAATGTTCTCGCGCCGGAACAGGTTCTCCACTTCGCGCACCTCGAACTCGCACTGGGCAAAGCTGGCGTAGCGGCTGTTGGGCTTGCGCTCGTGGCGAATGGCAGTGAGGCGGTCGGGGTCGATGGTCAGGCCGAACAGCTTGTGCTGGTGGTTCTTCAAGGCCGGTGGCAGCTGCAGGCGCTCCATGTCGTCTTCGGTCAGCGGGTAGTTGGCTGCGCGAATGCCGAACTGCATGGCCATGTAAAGGCAGGTGGGGGTCTTGCCGCAGCGCGATACGCCCACCAGGATCAGGTCGGCCTTGTCGTAGTAGTGGGTGCGCGCACCGTCGTCGTTGTCCAGGGCGAAGTTCACCGCCTCGATGCGCTCCATGTAGTTGGAGTTGCCGCCGATCGAGTGCGATTTGCCCACCGAATACGACGAATGGGCGGTCAGCTCCTGTTCCAGCGGCGCCAGGAAGGTCGAGAAGATGTCGATCATGAAGCCGTTGGAGGTAGCCAGGATCTCGCGGATATCCTGGTTGACGATGGTGTCGAAGATGATCGGGCGCACGCCGTCGCGTTCTGCGGCGGTATTGATTTGCTGTACCATGGTGCGCGCTTTGTCCACGGTGTCGATGTACGGTCGCGTGAACTTGTTGAACCCGATGCTCTCGAATTGTGCCAACAAGCTTTGTCCCAGCGTTTCGGCAGTGATGCCGGTGCCGTCGGAAATAAAGAAAGCAGATCGTTTCATTTGCGCCTTGGGCCTTAAGCTGGTGACGATTCTTGGATATGATACGTTCGGTTTGCCGAACATCCCTGGTCGGCATTCTCACTTATTTTCCAGGTCCAGGCCACAAACGCCCGGTACGGTCACAGCGAACTGACCGGCGTCATGAGCTTTTCCAACACAGTTAGTGGAGAGATCACCTTGGTAGAGTACGTAGTTTCCCTCGATAAGCTCGGCGTCCATGATGTAGAGCATGTGGGGGGCAAGAACGCATCCCTCGGAGAGATGATCAGTAATCTCGCGGGCGCCGGTGTATCGGTCCCCGGCGGCTTTGCCACTACGGCTCAGGCGTACCGTGACTTTCTCGAGCAGAGCGGCCTGAACGCCCAGATCCATGCCGCCCTCGACGCGCTGGATGTGGATGACGTCAATGCCCTGGCCCGCACCGGCGCACAGATCCGCCAGTGGATCATGGAAGCCGAATTCCCCGAGCGGCTGAACACCGAAATCCGTACCGCCTTCGCCGAAATGTCCCAGGGCAACCCGAACATGGCTGTCGCCGTGCGTTCCTCGGCCACTGCCGAAGACCTGCCGGACGCCTCGTTTGCCGGGCAGCAGGAAACCTTCCTGAACATCCGCGGCGTGGACAACGTGATCCGCGCGGCCAAGGAAGTGTTCGCCTCGCTGTTCAACGACCGCGCCATTTCCTACCGCGTGCACCAGGGCTTCGACCACAAGCTGGTGGCCCTGTCGGCCGGCGTGCAGCGCATGGTGCGTTCCGAAACCGGCACCGCCGGCGTGATGTTCACCCTGGACACCGAGTCGGGTTTCCGTGACGTGGTGTTCATCACCGGCGCCTACGGCCTGGGCGAAACCGTCGTGCAGGGCGCAGTCAACCCCGACGAATTCTACGTGCACAAGGGCACCCTGCAAGCCGGGCGCCCGGCCATCCTGCGCCGCAACCTGGGCAGCAAGGCCATCAAGATGATCTACGGCGACGAGGCCAAGGCCGGTCGTTCGGTCAAGACCGTCGATGTCGACAAGGCCGACCGCACCCGTTTCTGCCTGAGCGACGAAGAGGTCAGCGAGCTGGCCAAGCAGGCCATGATCATCGAGCAGCACTACAAGTGCCCGATGGACATCGAGTGGGCCAAGGACGGTGACGACGGCAAGCTGTACATCGTGCAGGCGCGCCCTGAAACCGTGAAGAGCCGCGCCCAGGCCAACGTCATGGAGCGCTACCTGCTCAAGGAAACCGGCACCGTGCTGGTGGAAGGCCGTGCCATCGGCCAGCGCATCGGCGCCGGCAAGGTGCGGATCATCAAGGACGTTTCGGAGATGGACAAGGTCCAGCCCGGCGACGTGCTGGTGTCCGACATGACCGACCCGGACTGGGAACCGGTGATGAAGCGCGCCAGCGCCATTGTCACCAACCGTGGCGGGCGTACCTGCCACGCCGCGATCATTGCCCGTGAACTGGGCATTCCAGCGGTGGTCGGGTGCGGCAACGCCACCCAGCTGCTCAAGGATGGCCAGGGCGTGACCGTGTCGTGCGCCGAAGGCGATACCGGCTTCATCTTCGAAGGCGAGCTGGGCTTCGACATTCGCCAGAACTCGGTAGATGCCATGCCCGACCTGCCGTTCAAGATCATGATGAACGTCGGCAACCCGGATCGCGCATTCGATTTTGCCCAGCTGCCCAACGCCGGTGTCGGCCTGGCGCGCCTGGAATTCATCATCAACCGCATGATCGGCGTGCACCCCAAGGCACTGCTCAACTATGCCGGCCTGCCGGCCGAGCTCAAGGAAAGCGTCGACAAGCGCATTGCCGGCTACGGCGATCCGGTCGGTTTCTACGTCGAGAAGCTGGTCGAGGGCATCAGCACCCTGGCCGCAGCGTTCTGGCCGAAGAAGGTCATCGTGCGCCTGTCGGACTTCAAGTCCAACGAGTACGCCAACCTGATCGGCGGCAAGCTGTACGAGCCGGAAGAAGAAAACCCGATGCTGGGCTTCCGTGGCGCCTCGCGCTACATCAGCGAATCGTTCCGTGACTGCTTCGAGCTCGAGTGCCGTGCACTCAAGCGCGTGCGCGACGAAATGGGCCTGACCAACGTCGAGATCATGGTGCCGTTCGTACGGACCCTGGGCGAAGCCAGCCAGGTGGTCGACCTGCTGGCCGAGAACGGCCTGGGCCGTGGCGTCAACGGCCTGCGTGTGATCATGATGTGCGAGCTGCCCTCCAACGCGATCCTGGCCGATGAGTTCCTCGAGTACTTCGACGGGTTCTCCATCGGGTCCAACGACCTGACCCAGCTGACCCTGGGCCTGGACCGCGACTCCGGCATCATTGCGCACCTGTTCGACGAGCGTAACCCTGCGGTCAAGAAGCTGCTGGCCAACGCCATCCAGGCCTGCAACAAGGCCGGCAAGTACATCGGTATCTGCGGCCAGGGCCCTTCCGACCACCCTGACCTGGCCAAGTGGCTGATGGAGCAGGGCATCGAAAGCGTCTCGCTGAACCCTGACTCGGTGCTCGAAACCTGGTTCTTCCTGGCCGAGGGCCAGGCCCAGGCCTGATGCGCTGAAGAGGAGCGGCCGCCAGCCAGGAGGCGTCGGGCGGCCGCTTCAACGGATTTTCAGGGCGTGATCCAGTGATGGGCTCGCCCTTTTTTGTGCAAGTAACCTATGCAAAGCAGCAGTACTCTTTTTCCCGTTGCCCTGCTCAGTGCCGAGCGGCGCGGCGACCTCAGCGAAGACGTGTATCGGCTCAAGGCCGGCAACAGCCCCGACCGTACGGTCGAGCTGGCGCTGACACGCCTTGGCATGGCCGACCAGAGCGAGGTGCGCGGTGCCCCGGTCATCCTGTTGCATGGCAGCTTTTCCAACCGGCGCTTCTGGTTCTCGCCGCGCGGTATCGGCCTTGGCGCGACCCTGGCACGCGCCGGCTTCGACGTGTGGATACCGGAAATGCGCGGCCATGGGCTGTCGCCCCGCAACCGCGACTACCGCCACAACCGTGTGGCGGACTATGCCCGTTACGATCTGCCGGCAATTGCCGCGTTCGTGTGCGAGGTGAGCGGGCGCACCCCGCACTGGCTTGGCCACTCGCTGGGCGGTACCACGCTGGCGGCAGCACTGGGCGGGGCGTACCTGGCCCAGGAGCAGGTCGCCAGTGCGGCCTTTTTCGGCACCCAGGTCAGCCGAACCTACTGGCCATTGAAAATCCCACCGGTGGAGTGGGGCGGGCGCCTGCTGCTCAAGCGCTTTGCACACCTGTCAGGTTCGCGGCTCAAGCGCGGGCCCGAAGATGAGCCCATCGGCCTGGCGCTGGAAAGCATGCGCTGGTTCGGCCTGTTCGGACGCTTTGGCGACAAGCAGAGCGACTGGTGGGCCGGGCTTGCCGAGGTGCGTGTGCCGGTGCTGGCGGTGGCTGGGGCCGGAGATCACCAGGACCCGGTGTGGGCCTGTCGCAAGTTGTTCGAGCAAATAGGCAGCGAGCACAAGCGTTTCGTGCGGCTGGGGCGCGAGGAAGGCTTCGACAATTTCGGTCATGTCGATATGCTGGTCAGCAAACCGGCCCAGGCCCAGGTGTGGCCGCTGGTGGAGCGCTGGCTGAGCGACCCGCAGGCCATGCTGGCCCCGGCCGAGACAGGTGACCCGCAGCCCGTCGGCGTGTAGCCTTGGTTAAACGCCGGTGCGCCGGCTTCGTCTTTTCAGTGAACGTGTGAAATCCGCTTTCCATTCAATTGGCCATCGACAGGAGTTTCCCATGCATTACCTTACCCCCGACTTGTGTGACGCCTACCCGGACCTGGTGCAGGTGCTGGAGCCGATGTTCAGCAACTTTGGCGGCCGCGATTCGTTCGGCGGTCAGATCGTCACCGTCAAGTGCTTCGAGGACAACTCGCTGGTAAAGGCGCAAGCCGACCTGGATGGCAAGGGCAAGGTGCTGGTGGTCGACGGCGGCGGTTCGCTGCGCCGGGCGCTGCTGGGTGACATGATTGCCGAGAAGGCCGCCAAGAATGGCTGGGAAGGGCTGGTGATCTACGGTTGCGTGCGTGACGTGGATGCGCTGGCGCAAACCAATCTGGGTGTGCAGGCGCTGGCCAGCCACCCGATGAAGACCGACAAGCGCGGCATTGGTGACCTGAATGTGGTGGTCACGTTCGCTGGTGTGACCTTCCGGCCGGGGGAGTACGTGTACGCTGACAACAACGGTGTCATCGTGTCGCCCAGCCCGTTGAAGATGCCCGAGTAATTTTCGCTGACGGTGCGTGGGGTAGGGATGTTCGAGGAAGAAAACGCGCAGTGGGGGCTGGTGCATGCCCTGGTACTCGATGGCAAGGGCGGTGCGCGTTCGATCGCTCGAACCGAACTGGACGATCTGCAGTTGCAGCCGGAGCAGAGCCTGTGGCTGCACTGGGATCGCAGCCACCCGCAAACCCAGACCTGGCTGCGCCATGACAGCGGCCTGAGCCCCTTCGCCTGTGACCTGCTGCTGGAGGAAAACACCCGGCCGCGCCTGGTGCCTTTACCGGATGCGCAGATGTTGCTGTTTCTGCGCGGGGTCAACCTCAACCCGGGCGCCGAACCCGAAGACATGGTGTCGGTGCGCATCTTCGCCCAGGCGCAGCGGGTGATTTCGCTGCGCCTGCGGCCGCTGCGCGCCACCGACGAGCTGCTTCAGCAACTGGACGAGGGGCGTGGCCCGACCACGGCCTCCGAGCTGTTGCTGAGCCTGGCCCAGTTGCTTACCGAAAAGGTCCAGGCGCTGGTGTCGGACCTGTCCGAAGTGGTGGATGAAGAGGAAGAAAAACTCGAATCCGACGAACGGTATACGCCTGAGCACGGCAGCCTGCAGCAGATGCGGCGGCGCGCCGCCGGCCTGCGTCGGTTCCTGGCGCCGCAGCGGGAAATCTATGCGCAGCTGGCGCGCAACAAATGGCCATGGTTCGCGCCGGACGATGCCGACTACTGGAACGAGCTCAACAACAGCCTGATCCGCTACCTCGAAGAGCTGGAACTGACCCGCGAGCGCGTGGCGCTGGTGCTTGAAAGCGAGGACCGGCGCCTGAGCGAACGCATGAACAAGACCATGTACCGCTTCGGAATCATCACCTGTATCTTCCTGCCCATGAGCTTTCTGACCGGCTTGCTGGGCATCAACGTGGGGGGCATTCCGGGTTCGGAAAACCCCTATGGCTTCCTTTATGCCAGCTTGCTGGTGCTCGTGCTGGCCCTGGGCCAATGGTGGCTGTTTCGCCGTCTTCGCTGGGTATAGGGGCACTTTCTTGAAATTTCCTACAACATTTGCGCAGATTGTTCATGTGACCCGCCCTATGAGCGTCTCGTCTTTGACAGACATTGCGCGAGGTGCCCATGCACGATCCGTTTGAAGAATCCCTGCGGGACCTGCTCAAGGCCTCGCCGTCCGGCAAAGACCGCGACGACGACGCCTGCCTGGGCCGGGTCCTCAAGACCGCCAACCGTCAGGTAGGCGCGGGCGATCTGTTCAGCCTGCTCGGCCGTTGGAGCCAGGCGCTGATGATCGCCGTGAACAATGGCTCGGCGCATGTCGCGCCGGTGCGTCGTAACGCTTCTGCCCGTAAAGCTGATAAGGCTGATTGATTATGGAACTTGATCTCTGGACCCAGAGCCTGGTGGCGGCGATGACCGCCTTGTGGACCAAAGTCGCCAACTTCATCCCCAACCTGTTTGGGGCGCTGGTGGTGGTGCTGCTGGGCTTTGTGGTTGCCAAGCTGCTCGATACCCTTTTGTCCAAGCTGCTGGCCAAGCTTGGCCTGGATCGCCTGATGGGCGGCACCGGCCTGACCAAGATGCTCAGCCGGGTGGGCATCCAGGTGCCGATCTCGACGCTGATCGGCAAGATCGTCTACTGGTTCGTGCTGCTGATCTTCCTGGTTTCGGCCGCCGAATCCCTGGGGCTTGAACGTGTTTCGGCGACCCTGGACATGCTGGCGCTGTACCTGCCCAAGGTGTTTGGCGGTGCGCTGGTGCTGCTGGCCGGTGTGCTGCTGGCCCAGATCGTCAACGGCCTGGTGCGCGGTGCCGCCGAGGGCATCGGCCTGGAATACGCCGCAGGGGTCGGGCGTATCGCCCAGGGCCTGGTCATCATCATCAGCATTTCGGTGGCCATCAGCCAGTTGGAGGTCAAGACCGACCTGCTCAACCACGTGATTGTCATCGGGTTGATTACCGTTGGTCTGGCAGTTGCGCTGGCCATGGGCCTGGGCAGCCGTGAAATCGCCGGGCAGATCCTGGCTGGAATTTACGTACGTGAGCTCTATCAGGTCGGCCAGCAGGTCCAGATTGGCGAGGTCGAGGGGCAGATCGAAGAGATCGGCACGGTCAAGACGACCGTGCTCACCGACGAGGGTGAACTGGTATCGCTGTCGAACCGGATCCTCCTGGAGCAGCGGGTCAGTAGCCGCTAACCGGGCAAATCCTGCTAATGTATGCCGCCGCAAAATCGCCCAGGCAGGGCGAGCGGCGACAATGACCTGACTGTCGGCCAGATTTGTTTTGAATAAAGTTCACTCGCTGCCCATGCGTTACGACCCCCGCGAGCTCACTGATGAGGAGTTGGTGGCGCGTTCGCATGAGGAGCTTTTTCATGTTACTCGCGCCTATGAAGAGCTCATGCGGCGCTACCAGCGGACCCTTTTTAACGTGTGTGCACGTTATCTGGGGAACGATCGGGATGCTGACGATGTCTGTCAGGAGGTGATGTTGAAGGTGCTGTACGGCCTGAAGAATTTCGAAGGCAAGTCGAAATTCAAGACCTGGCTCTACAGCATCACCTACAACGAATGCATCACCCAGTACCGCAAGGAGCGGCGCAAACGTCGTTTGATGGATGCGCTAAGTCTCGATCCACTCGAGGAGGCCTCTGAAGAGAAGGCCCCCAAACCGGAAGAGAAAGGCGGGCTGGATAAATGGCTGGTTCATGTGAACCCGATCGACCGCGAAATCCTGGTGCTACGATTTGTCGCAGAGCTGGAGTTCCAGGAGATCGCCGACATCATGCACATGGGCCTGAGCGCCACGAAAATGCGCTACAAGCGTGCGCTCGACAAGCTACGCGAGAAATTTGCGGGCCTCACCGAAACTTAGTGAGTCGCAAATATCTCTAACGTATCGACAAGGTCTGCTAAACTTGTCGACGAGTTGTCCCCCGGGTTTGGTGGGACTACTTAACAATCACCAGATGGGGATTTAACGGATGAAATTGAAAAACACCTTGGGCTTGGCCATTGGTTCTTTTGTTGCCGCAACTTCCTTCGGCGCTCTGGCACAAGGCCAAGGCGCAGTCGAAATTGAAGGCAACGTCACCAAGCAGTACTACGACAGCGAGCGTAACTTCAAGAACGACGGCACCAATCCTGGTGTTCGCCTCGGTTACTTCCTGACCGACGACGTGTCCTTGGACCTGGGCTACAACGAGACTCACAACGCTCGTGGCGACGTGTTCAACAAGGACATCAAAGGTTCCAAGGCCAAGCTGGACGCCACCTACCACCTGGGTACCGTTGGTGACGCAATCCGTCCTTACGTATCGGCTGGTTTCGCTCACGAGAGCCTGGGCCAAGCTACCCGTAACGGTCGCGATCACTCCACCTTCGCCAACCTGGGCGCTGGCGCCAAGTGGTACATCACCGACAACCTGTTCGCCCGTGCTGGCGTTGAAGCGATGTACAACATCGACAACGGCAACACCGAGTGGGGCCCATCCCTGGGTCTGGGTCTGAACTTCGGTGGTAGCGGTGGCAAGGTTGCACCGACTCCTGCGCCAGCTCCAGTAGCTGAAGTCTGCTCCGACAGCGACAACGATGGCGTGTGCGACAACGTCGACAAGTGCCCTGACACCCCAGCCAACGTTACCGTTGACGCTGATGGCTGCCCGGCTGTTGCTGAAGTCGTTCGTGTAGAGCTGGACGTCAAGTTCGACTTCGACAAGTCGGTCGTCAAGCCAAACAGCTACGGCGACATCAAGAACCTGGCTGACTTCATGAAGCAGTACCCATCCACCACCACCACTGTTGAAGGTCACACTGACTCCGTCGGTCCTGACGCTTACAACCAGAAGCTGTCCGAGCGTCGTGCAAACGCCGTGAAGCAGGTTCTGACCAACCAGTACGGTGTTGAGTCGAACCGCGTTGAATCGGTTGGCTACGGTGAGACCCGTCCGGTAGCTGACAACGCCACCGAAGCTGGTCGCGCTGTCAACCGTCGCGTTGAAGCTCAAGTAGAAGCCCAAGCCAAGTAATTGGTCTGACGCTTGAGAAAAGCCCGGCTCCGGCCGGGCTTTTCTTTGCCTGCGATTTGATCAGGCGGTGGGTGCAAGGCGTACGCGGGCCTGTCTTCGTGGCGGCTGCACCGCTATAATCGCTGCCTTCCCACACCTCGAGCTAAGCCTGCCCATGTATACCCTGGCCCGCCAGCTGCTGTTCAAACTGTCCCCGGAAACCTCCCACGACCTGTCGCTGGACCTGATCGGTGCAGGTGGGCGCCTGGGCCTCAACGGGCTATTGACCAAGGCGCCGGCGCAGTTGCCGGTAACCGTCATGGGCTTGCAGTTCGCCAACCCGGTCGGGCTGGCAGCGGGGCTGGACAAGAACGGTGCCGCCATCGACGGCTTCGCTCAACTGGGCTTCGGTTTCGTCGAGATCGGCACCGTGACCCCGCGCCCGCAGCCAGGCAATCCCAAGCCACGGCTGTTCCGCTTGCCTGAAGCCGAGGCGATCATCAACCGCATGGGCTTCAACAACCTGGGCGTCGATCATCTGCTCGAGCGTGTGCGTGCGGCCAATTACCATGGCGTGCTGGGCATCAATATCGGCAAGAACTTCGATACCCCGGTGGAGCGGGCAGTGGACGATTACCTGATCTGCCTGGAGAAGGTCTACGGTCACGCCAGCTACGTCACCGTCAACGTCAGTTCGCCCAACACCCCTGGCCTGCGCAGCCTGCAGTTTGGCGATTCGCTCAAGCAACTGCTCCAGGCCCTGGCCGAGCGCCGTGAGGAGTTGGCCCTGACCCATGCCAAGCGCGTACCACTGGCCATCAAGATTGCCCCGGACATGAGCGATGAGGAAACCGCACAGGTGGCGTCGGCTTTGCTGGCCACTGGCATGGACGCAGTGATCGCGACCAACACCACCCTCAGCCGCGAAGGCGTGGAAGGCCTGGCGCATGCTGACGAGGCCGGTGGGCTGTCGGGCGCCCCGGTACGCGACAAGAGTACCCACACGGTGCGCATGCTGGCCGCCGAACTGGGTGGCAAGCTGCCGATCATCGCAGCAGGCGGTATCACCGAAGGCAAGCACGCCGCCGAGAAGATCGCGGCCGGTGCAAGCCTAGTGCAGATCTACTCCGGGTTCATCTACAAGGGGCCTGCGCTGATTCGCGAGTCGGTGGACGCCATCGCCGCCATGGGGTCACGCTGAGCGGGCATAAAAAAGGGCCCCTCAAAAGGGGCCCCTGGGCCGCAGCCCGCCGCTCGGATAGAGCGTGCATGGTGACTAGAATTCAGATCCTCGTTCAGCCAACGGCGTGAAGTTCGTTGAGTCTATGGATACCCGCAGTGCCGGTCATACCGTCCCAGTTGTCGCCACGTCCCTCGCGCCAGCCGTTGACCCAGGCTTGGCGTACTGACGGTAGAGTAAAAGGGCAAAGCTCGCGGGATTTGCCGGTGACCCCATATTGGTAGCCACGTAAAAATGCTCTTTCCAACGGATCACGCTTAAGTCTTCTCATAGGGTGTTGCCCTCACTTGTTGACTGTAATGTCCCGTCGGCCTCGGCTGAGGCCGGGCAGAATCGTTCTGCCGGTTATGCGCTCGCTGCCGGCGTGGCGAGCTGGAAGTGTTGCCCCGTTGCAGGACAACCTGATACGAGTTCTAACCAATGCAGGTCACAGTGTGAATGATCGTTTTGTCATAAGGACGTAACCTTTCCAAGGGTCAGGGGATAAGTAAAAAATTGCTTCAGCGGCGAAATGAAGGCAAAGCCAGCTATGATCAGGCTTTGCTCATGCCTCAGGTCAGAACGCCATCGTTGAGAATCACTTCCAACGCAGGGGCTCAAAACGACGAAGGGTCATAAAAAGTCGCAGTTTTACTAGAATTTTTCATTCTGCCGGACGATCAAAGCCTTTTTACCCTGGGGTAAATGGCCGTTGTCCGGCGGCCCGGCGCCATGTCAGCGCCATTCGAACGCCTGCTGGAAGGCGTTCGATCAAACAGCGAAGGGGCGATGCGCTTGCCTTTTCACCTATTGCTCAAGGCTTGGATTACTCATGTCGGACCGTTTCGAACTCTATCTCACCTGCCCCAAGGGCCTGGAAGGCCTGCTTGCCGAAGAAGCCCGTGGGCTGGGCCTGGAGGATGTGCGAGAGCACACCTCGGCCATTCGCGGCGAAGCCGACATGGAAACCGCCTATCGCCTGTGCCTCTGGTCGCGTCTGGGCAACCGCGTACTGCTGGTGCTCAAGCGCTTTAACATGAAGAACGCCGATGACCTGTATGACGGGGTCAACGCCGTCGACTGGCAGGATCACCTGGAAGCCACTGGCAGCCTGGCCGTGGAGTTCAGCGGGCACGGCTCGGGCATCGACAACACCCACTTCGGCGCGCTCAAGGTCAAGGATGCCATCGTCGACAAGCTGCGCAACGCGGCGGGCGAGCGGCCTTCGGTAGACAAGCTCAACCCCGATCTGCGTGTGCACCTGCGCCTGGAACGCGGCGAGGCGATTCTGTCCCTGGACCTGTCCGGCCACAGCCTGCACCAGCGAGGCTACCGTCTGCAGCAGGGGGCTGCGCCACTGAAGGAAAACCTTGCCGCTGCCGTGCTGATCCGTGCTGGCTGGCCGCGTATTGCCGCCCAGGGCGGCGCGCTGGCCGACCCGATGTGCGGTGTGGGCACCTTCCTGGTGGAGGCGGCGATGATTGCCGCCGATATCGCGCCGAACCTGCGCCGCGAGCGCTGGGGCTTCAGCGCCTGGCTGGGTCACGTGCCGGCGCTGTGGCGCAAGCTGCACGACGAGGCCAAGGCGCGCGCCGAAGCCGGGCTGGCACGTCCGCCGCTGTGGATCCGCGGCTACGAGGCCGATCCGCGGCTGATCCAGCCAGGGCGCAACAACGTCGAGCGTGCGGGCTTGAGCGACTGGATCAAGATCTACCAGGGCGAAGTGGGCAGCTTCGAGCCGCGTCCCGACCAGAACCAGAAGGGCCTGGTAATCTGCAACCCGCCCTACGGTGAGCGTCTGGGTGATGAAGCCAGCCTGCTGTATCTCTACCAGAACCTGGGTGAACGCCTGCGCCAGGCCTGCCTGAACTGGGAGGCGGCGGTATTCACCGGCGCGCCCGATCTGGGCAAGCGCATGGGTATTCGCAGCCACAAGCAGTACGCCTTCTGGAACGGCGCGCTGCCGTGCAAGCTGCTGCTGATCAGGGTGCAGCCCGATCAGTTCGTCACCGGCGAGCGTCGTCAGCCAGAGCGCGAGCGGGGCAGCGAGCCGAGCGAGCCCGTGGTTTCAGTCGCCAGCGAGCCGGCGCGTCTGAGCGAAGGCGGGCAGATGTTCGCCAACCGCCTGCAGAAGAACCTCAAGCAGCTGGGCAAGTGGGCCAAGCGCGAGAGCATCACCTGCTATCGCGTCTACGATGCCGACATGCCGGAATACGCGCTGGCCATCGACCTCTACCATGACTGGGTGCATGTTCAGGAGTACGCCGCGCCGCGTTCGATCGACCCGGAAAAAGCCCAGGCGCGTCTGTTCGATGCCCTGGCGGCGATCCCCCAGGCGCTGAACATCGACCAGAGCCGCGTGGTGATCAAGCGGCGCGAGCGGCAATCCGGCACCAAGCAGTACGAGCGCCAGAGCAGCCAGGGTCAGTTCACCGAGGTGAGCGAAGGCGGCGTCAAGCTGCTGGTCAACCTGACCGACTACCTCGATACCGGGCTGTTCCTCGACCATCGCCCGATGCGCATGCGCATCCAGCGCGAGGCGGCCGGCAAACGCTTCCTCAACCTGTTCTGCTATACCGCCACGGCCAGCGTGCATGCGGCCAAGGGTGGCGCGCGCAGCACCACCAGTGTCGACCTGTCGAAAACCTACCTGGATTGGGCGCGGCGCAACTTCTCGCTCAACGGCTTCTCGGACAAGAACCGCCTGGAGCAGGGCGACGTGATGGCGTGGCTGCAGGCCTGCCGCGAGGAGTACGAGCTGATCTTCATCGACCCGCCGACCTTCTCCAACTCCAAGCGCATGGAAGGGGTGTTCGACGTGCAGCGTGACCATGTGGAGCTACTTGACCTGGCCGTTGCGCGCCTGGCACCGGGTGGCGTGCTGTATTTCTCCAACAACTTCCGCAAGTTCCAGCTCGACGAACACTTGCAGGAGCGTTACGCGGTCGAGGAGATCACCGCCCAGACCCTGGACCCGGACTTCGCGCGCAACAGCAAGATCCACCGCGCATGGCGCATCCAGGCGCGCTGATGGCGCGCAGGATGTGATCAGGCGTGTGGGGGTGGCTACCTTGCAGCCACCGCCTACACGCCCGGGTGGAGCCCTGAGCCCGGCTCAGGGTTGCAGCGCTGCGGTACTGCTGTTGAGCTTTGGCTGGCGGTACAGGTCCAGCAGCACCTGGTCGAGCACTGCCGAGGCGCCCCAGGGTTTTGGGTCGTTGAGAATTGCCACCACCGCCCAGGTGTTGCCGTTGCTGTCGCGGCTGAAGCCGGCGATGGCACGCACCGTATTCAGGGTGCCGGTCTTGATGTGTGCTTCACCGGTCATGGCGGTGCGCTTGAGGCGCTTGCGCATGGTGCCGTCCATGCCGGTCAGCGGCATCGAACTGATGAATTCGGCAGCGTAGGGGCTCTTCCAGGCTGCCTGCAGCAGGGTAGCCATTTCCCTGGCGCTGACACGCTCGGCACGGGACAGCCCTGAACCGTTCTCCATGACCAGATGCGGCGCGGTGATGCCTTTCTTCGCCAGCCACTGGCGCACCACGCGCTGTGCGGCACGGGCATCGTCGCCGTCGGCATCGGTGCGGTACTGCGCGCCCAGGCTCAGGAACAGTTGCTGGGCCATGGTGTTGTTGCTGTATTTGTTGATGTCGCGGATCACCTCCACCAGGTCCGGGGAGAATGCGCGGGCCAGCAGGCGTGCACTCTTGGGAACTTCGGCAACCCGGTCAGCCCCCATGATGCGCCCTCCCAGTTCGTTCCAGATGGCACGTACCGCGCCGGCGGCGTAGGTCTGGTGGTCGAGCAGTGCCAGGTAGGTCTGGGAGTTGCAGCCGTCAGCCAACTGGCCGCTGACCACCACGCTGACGCCGTCGGCCTGGGTCACCGGGTTGTAGCGCACTTCGCCCTTGCACTGGTTGCCCGGTACCGCCTTGACCTGGTTGTCGATGCGGATGCTGGCGATGGGCGGCTCTACCGATACCAGGACCTTGCCGCCATCGTTGCGTGCCACGAAGCGCAAGGCCTTGAGGTTGACCAGCAGGGAGTCGGGCTTGACCAGGAACGGCTTGTTTTCATCGCCGCCGTCGTCGTTGAACTGGGGAAGCTGGGGCTGCACGAAGTGGCTGCGGTCCAGCACCAGGTCGCCATTGATGGTCTGTACGCCGTTGGCGCGCAGGTCGCGCATCAGCAGCCAGAGTTTTTCCATGTTCAGCTTGGGGTCGCCGCCGCCCTTGAGGTACAGGTTGCCGTTGAGGGTGCCGTTGCTCAGGGTGCCGTCGGTGTAGAACTCGGTTTTCCACTGGTGGGTCGGGCCGAGCATTTCCAGCGCGGCATAAGTGGTGACCAGTTTCATGGTCGAGGCCGGGTTGACCGACACATCGGCGTTGAACACCGTGGGTGTGCCCGGGCCATTGAGCGGCAGCATCACCAGCGACAGCGCGGAGCCGTCGAGCTTGTTGGTCTTGAGGGCCTGTTGCACCTTGGGCGAAAGGGTGGTGTTGACGGGGGCGGCGTGGGCCGGCATGGCCAGTGGCAGCAGCAGGCCGGCGAACAGCAGTGAACGTAGAGATGTGGTCATTTGCACTGAAACCCTGCAGGCGAGGGGTGAAAAAAACCAGAGCGCAATAGGGTGACGGCCCCGGTATGGAAAAATATAGCGCGCATTATGCACCACGCATGCTGCCCATGTGCCTAACAATGCCTGTCAGTGCGGCGATTTTTCGGGTTTTATTCAGGCAGTTTCGCGGTGGAACTGGTAAAGTGCCGCGCGTTATTACTTAAGAGGATTGTTTCATGGCGACCAACCGTTCCCGCCGTCTGCGTAAAAAACTGTGTGTAGACGAGTTCCAGGAGCTGGGTTTCGAACTGAACCTGGAGTTCAAGGAAGACCTGTCCGACGAAGCCATTGACGCTTTCCTCGACGCCTTCCTGGATGAAGCCATGGATGCCAACGGCCTGGACTACGTCGGCGGCGACGACTTCGGTCTGGTCTGCAAGGCAGATCGTGGCTCGGTCACCGAAGAGCAGCGTGCTGCAGTGCAGGCATGGCTCAAAGGCCGCAGCGAGCTGACCAAGATCGAAGTCAGCCCGTTGCTGGATGCCTGGTATCCGGAAAAGCCGGTCAACCCGGCTAGCTGATACCTCGTCAAAGCGGCAGCCCTGGTGGCTGCCGCTTGCGTTCTACCCCTGCATCGGCCCCGTTCTCGTGGGCTGCGACAGCGCCTCCAGCGTATCGCGCAACGCCTGATCCACCTCGTTCATTGCCCTTAGCACCTGCCGTTTGCGTCGCCTGAGCACAGGTTCTGGCGCAGCGTCCTCGCACGCCGCTTCCAGCCGTTCGCAGGCCAGCATCAGCGTTTCGGACTGCACCATGCGCGCCACCCCCAGCACCTTGTGTGCAGCGTCCCTGAGTATTGCCGGCGAGCCGCGAGTATCGGCGTCGAGCAGCTGCTGACGGTCGATCGGGGCGCAGCTGAGCAACTGTTCGAGCAGGCGGCGCAGTTCGCCTGGGTCGTTGCCGATGATCGGCCCCAGCCCCATCAGGTCGATCAGGGGCATGTCACCACGGGCGCGTCCTGCCGACAGGGGAGCGTCGTTCAGGCGCTGGCTGAGTTCATGCAGGGTGATGGGTTTGAGCAGGCAGTCGTTCATGCCCGCGGCGTGGCAGCGATCACGCACTTCAGGTTGGGTGTTGGCGGTGTAGGCCAGGATGGTGCAGGGCGCGCGCCCGAGTATGCGCTCTTCCTCGCGTACGGCCTGGGCCAACTGGTAGCCGTCCATCTGCGGCATGTTGCAGTCCACGATCAACACGTCGAAAGGCTCCAGGCGCCATGCCTGCAGCGCACTCAGGCCGCTGTCGGCATTGGTGTGCTGCACGCCGAGAAAGTCCAGCTGCTGGCCCATCAGCAGCAGGTTGGCCGGGTGGTCGTCGACCACCAGCACCTTCACCGCCGGCGCCGGCAAGGTCGGCTGGGGCACGGGGTCGGCGAGCTTCTCGCAGGCTGCCAGCCCCGTCAGTGGCATGCTGATCTTCACCTCGGTCCCGGTGCCCGGTTCGCTGTGCAGCGTCAGCTGGCCGCCCATCATGGCGCACAGGCTGCGGCTGATGACCAGGCCCAGGCCGGTGCCGCTGCGTGCCAGCGGGCTGTCGGGGGCGACCTGGGCGAAGGGCTGGAACAGGTACTGCTGGTCGGTCGCGCTGATGCCGATACCGCTGTCGCTGACCGAGAGCAGCAGTTGCAGGGTATCGGGCCCGGCCCCCGGTTGCAGGGCCAGGTCCACGCGTACCTGGCCCTGGTCGGTGAACTTGATCGCGTTGCTGACCAGGTTCGAGAGGATCTGCTTGAAGCGCAGCGGGTCGAGCAGCACGTCGCGGCAGGCGCTCTCGTCGATGACCAGGCTCAGGCTGAGGTCCTTCTGCCGGGCCAGGGCCTCGAACACCCGACCCACCGACTCCACCAGCTCACCCAGGTTGACGCGCTGGGGGCTCAGGCTCATGTGGCCGGACTCGATACGCGCGATGTCGAGGATATCGCCGATCAGCGACAGCAGGTCCCTGGCCGAGCTGTAGGCCACCTCGATGGCGGGACGGTCGAGGTGCCCGGCATCGGCGCGCTTGAGTGCCAGCTCGAGCATGCCGATCACCGCGTTCATGGGGGTACGGATCTCGTGGCTCATGGTGGCCAGGAACTTGCTTTTTGCGCGGTTGGCGTTATCGGCCTGCTCCTTGGCCTGGCGCAGTTCCTGGATCAGCTGGCGGCGGTCGCTGATGTCCAGCCAGCCGCCGATGATGCCCTGTACCTCGCCCAGCGAGTCGCGGTACGGCAGTACCCAGTGGTAGATGGTCAGCTCGCGGTTCTTCAGCATCATGGGGCGGTCGACGATCAATGGCAGGCCTTCGTTCATCACCTGCTGGTAGTCCGCCTGAAACTGACTGGCATTGTCGGCATCGGTGAGCGGCGCATCGTGGATGGACTTGCCCAGTACCTCTTCGGCGCGCGCCTCAACGGCCTGCAGGTAGCTGTCGTTGCAGCTCTTGAGCAGGCCTTGGCGGTCACGCACATAGATCGGGTGCGGCGTGCCGTTGACCAGCGCCCGCATGAACTCGAGCTGGTCGCCCAGGGCGCGCTCGATCTGCTCGCGCTTCTTGATCTGGCGACGCATCCAGCCGTTCCAGGCCAGCGACAGGATCAGCAGCAGGCCAGTGCCCAGCACCAGTTGAATGATGAAGCGCTGGTGGCTTTGCCAGTAGGAGCTGGGTTCGCCGCTGAAATCGCGCCAGCGGCCATTGATTGCGCCCAGCTCCTGGGGCGGGATGCTAAGCAGGGCCTTGTCGAGGATAGAGGTCAGTTCGTCGGCGCCCTGGGCGGTGGCCATGGAGTAGGTCGCCGGCTCGTCGCCGATGTTGGCGCGGATGATCAGCTGCTTTTGGGTGGTGAGCCTGAAATTGGCATTGATCAGCGCGGTGACCATGCCGTCGACCTGGTGACGCGACAGCAGTTCGGCGGAGGCTGCGGGGCTTTCCGTTTCAACCAGCTCGATGCCGCCATGGCGAATGCGCAGCCCGTCGTTGAGCGTACTGCCGCGGGTCACGGCCAGGCGCTTGCCATACAGCTGGCGCAGCGAGGCAGGTTCGTCCTCGCCCTTGCGCGTGACCAGCACGTAGGCGTTCTCCAGGTAGGGCCGGCTGATGTTCAGGGTGGCTTCGCGCTGTGTGCTGGGCGTGATGGTGGCGATGACGTCGGCGCGACCCTGGTGCAACTGGTCGATCATGTCGCTGATGCCGGCGCTGCGATGGATCTCGAAACGCAGGCCGGTGCGCAGACGGATCAGCTCGAGTAGGTCGGCAACGATACCTCGCAGGTTGTTGGCACTGTCGTAGAACGACAGCGGCGCGGCGTTTTCGTCCACCACCACACGCACCACCGGGTGTGCCGCCAGCCAGCGTTGTTCGCGTGGGGAAAGTTGCAGCTTGCGATCAGTCAGCAGCATGCCGTCGCCGATGCTCCAGCGCTGGAAGATACTGGTGCGCATGGCGCTGGTGACCGCATCCAGGGTGGTATTGACCAGCTCGAGCAGCAGCGGGTTGTCGGCTCGCAGGGCGAAGCTGAAGCCCACAGGCTCGTGTTTGCCGAAGTTCACCATCTTGAGGTTTTTCAGGTAGCCCTGGTTGATCTGGTAATAGGTCGACAAGGCGTCCCCCAGGAACACGTCGGCCTGTTCGAAGGCCACCGCGTTGAGGGCATTGTGGTAGGAGCTGTAGGTCTGCACCGTGGCGTTGGGGTAGGTGGCGCGAACCTCGCTCAATGGCAGGTAATGGGCAACCACGCTCAGGCGCAGCCCCTTGAGGCCGTTGTCCAGTGCCCGGGTTTCATTTTCGCGGGTGACCAGCACCGGCAGGTCTTCGGCATAGGGGCGCGACAGGGCCACCTCGGGGAGGGCGGCATCGTAGCCATTGGCACTTCCCAGCAGGTCGATGTGCCCGTCTATCAGGGCTTGCAGGGCCTTGTCGCGGTTGGCGAAGCGCTTTACCCGAATGGGCCGGTTCAAGGTATTGCCGATCAGGCCGGCGTAGTCGGCGGTCAGGCCCTCGTAGTCGCGGCCACTGGCGGTGATGTCGAACGGCGCGTAGTCCGGTGCCGAAGTGCCCAGTACCAGCACCTCATGCTTGTCGAGCCAGTCGGCCTGGGCCGGTGTGGGGGTTACAGCCATGGCCGCCAGGCCGCTGCGGCTGAGCAGCTCGTAGTTGCGCTCGCCGGGTTCGTTGGCGCAGAGCGAAGAGGCGAGGCAGGCCCCGGCGAACAGCAGGCAGAACAACAGAAGACGTTTGGCCATGCTCGCACTCATACCAGCGCGTTGCGTTTGGCCATCTCGATCAGTTCCACCAGCGAGTTGGCCTTGAGTTTCTGCATCAGGCGTTTTTTATAGGTGCTCACGGTTTTATTGCTGAGAAACATGCCGGACGCAATTTCCTTGTTGCTCTTGCCCTGGGCAAACAGTTGCAAAACCATCAGTTCGCGATCATTGACGGTCTTGAACAGTTCCATCTCGCTGTCGCCGCTGTCCTGATGGCGAAGTGGGTTTATTGCCTGGCTGGGGAAATAGTTGTAACCGGAAAGTACCGGCTTGATGGCACTGAGCAACTCGCTGAGGTCCTCCTGCTTGCATACATAACCGCAAGCCCCCGACAACATGCAGCGTGTTGCAAACAGTACGGGTGATTGCGCAGTCAGCACCAGAACCTTCATCGGCACGGCCATGCTGTTGAAGCGTGACAGCACTTCCAGGCCATCCAGCTTGGGGATGCCGATGTCGAGGATGATCAGGTCGGGCACGGTTTCGCGGGTCATCTGCATGGCGTCAACGCCATTGTCGGATTCGCCGGTGACCCGATAACCCTCGTTCTCCAGCAACATGCGTACAGCCAGGCGAATGACGGGATGATCGTCGACAATAAATACGGAGTGCATAATCACCTTCCAGGTAGGGGCCATAAAGAAGCCGCACCATAGCCCAGTTGGAAGGCGTGCACGTAAATAGAGTTGCGCTCAAACTTAATATGGGAAAATTCCTACAATAAGTTGGGCGCAAGGCTACAAATAGTTGATTTTCAAGCGCGCCATATCGTTTTGCGCACTAATCAATACGGCTGCAATCGCCTACGTTACATACGTGGAAGTTGCAGCGTATTGATCGGGTCAACTGCATCAGATCGGGCTTGAACGCCCGGTCATTTCGCGGGCCATTTCGCTGGCATAGCTGTCGGTCATGCCGGCAATGAAGTCGATCATGCGCAGGAAGGCGCTGTGCAATGTGCTGTTGGGGTCGGGCGCATTGTTGCCCAGCAGGTCAAGGATGCGCCGGTGCTTGAACGAGGGCGTGCGTCCGCCGTGCTGTTCCAGTGCTGCGCCGCAAAATGCATTGAGCAGAATCTCCAGCGTGGTGTAGGCACCGATTTCATGCAGTGTCTTGCGCTTGTCCTGGAAGATCTTCTTGCGCGCCATGTCCTTGGCCTGCAGCACACAGCGCTTGGCCGGGCCGTGCATGTGCTCGACCAGGTCGCCGTGCAGGGTGCCGGCCAGCAAGGCTTGCTGCTGCTCGACGAATGCCCGTGCGGCGGCGTTGGTCAGGTGCTCGATCGCCTTGCCGCGCAGGATCGCCAGCTTGCGCCGGCGCGAATCCCCGGGGCCCAGCTGGCGGTAGGTTTGCGGCAGGTCGTCACCCACCAGCCCCAGCAGCAGCGCTTCTACCTCGGCGTAGTCGAGCAGCTCCATTTCCAGGCCGTCTTCCAGGTCGATCAGCGCATAGCAGATATCGTCGGCGGCCTCCATCAGGTACACCAGCGGGTGCCGGGCCCAGCGTTGCGGCTCGAGTTGCGGCATGCCCAGCTTGCGTGCGATCTGCTCCAGCAGCGGCAGCTCGCTCTGGTAGCAGCCGAACTTGTGCTTCTTGTAGCCCAGGGCATCGGCGTGGCGGGCGCTCCAGGGGTACTTGAGGTAGGTGCCCAGGGTGGCGTAGGTGAGGCGCGTGCCGCCATCGAACTGGTGATACTCCAGTTGGGTCAACACGCGAAAGCCCTGGGCATTGCCTTCGAAATTGAGGAAGTCGCCCCGTTCGGCATCGCTCATCGCATCCAGCCAGCCGCGTCCGGCGGCCTGCTGGAACCAGTGCCGGATTGCGTCCTCGCCGGAGTGGCCGAACGGCGGGTTGCCGATATCGTGGGCCAGGCAGGCAGACTGCACCACCATGCCCAGGTCGCTGGGCGCGCACCAGTCCGGCAGGCTGTCGCGCAGTGTCTCGCCCACCCGCATGCCCAGCGAGCGGCCCACGCAACTGACCTCCAGCGAGTGGGTCAGACGCGTGTGGATGTGATCGTTGCTGGTGACCGGGTGTACCTGGGTCTTGCGCCCCAGGCGGCGAAAGGCACCCGAGAAGATGATCCGGTCGTGGTCCTTGTGGAAGGGGCTGCGCCCGAGTTCTTCGGGGCTGTGCAGGGTTTTGCCGAGGCGTTCGCGGGTAAGCAGTGTGTGCCAGTCCAAGGCCGGTTCTCCAGTGCGGGGCAGGCCCCTAGCTTCCCGTGTCCCGGACGTGGCCGCAACCCTCAGAGGCCATCGGCATCCAGGTCGATCAGCAGCAGGCGGCGCCCGTCGTCGAAGAACTGGCCGGCGGTCATGCAGTACTGGTTGGTGGTGGCGTCGCGGTAGGTGCTGGACAGAATCAACCGGCGCTCATCCCAGCCCTCGGCCAGCAGGTGATAAAAGTAGGGCCGCCATGACCAGTTGTGGCCCTGGTAGCCGTTGTTCACGTGCCAGTGCTGGCCGTGCCATTCCAGATTGGGGGTGAGCTGGGTGCCGTGCCGGTCACACAGAAAAAACCGCAGCACCCAAGGGTAGGCGTGCAGGTTCGGCAACTGTTCGACCGAGGCCTGGGCCTGCGCCCAGGCCTGCAGCCGGGGCATCAGTTCGGCCAGTTGCTGGCGGCGCTGCATCAGCCGTGCGCGCTCGTCCAGCTTGCCCTGCACGTAGCGCTCGCGCAGGTGGCCGAAGCGGGTGACGAATGCATCGCTGGCGAAAAAACCGGCCTGGGCCTGGGCGAACAGGTGGCCCTGCAGGTAACGCGCGCCACATTCCAGGGCGAAGTCAAGCTCGGCCTCGTTCTCGACGCCTTCGGCAATGATCCAGCACCCGGTCTTCTCGGCCATCTGGGCCAGGGCCTTGACCACTTCGCTGCTGGGCCCGCCGCGGGCGGCGGCCTGGAACAGGCGCATGTCAAGCTTGAGAATGTCTGGCTGCAGCGCCAGCACCCGGTCCAGCTGCGAGTAGCCGGCGCCGAAATCATCGATGGCGATGCGCGCGCCGGCCTGGCGATAGCGCGTGACCACATCGGCCAGGCGCTGCAGGTCGCCGCCCTGTTCGGTGATCTCGAAGACCACCCGGCGTGGATCGATGCCGTGCTGTCGTACCTGCATCAGGCTGGGCAAGGGCTCGTCGGCAGCCAGCTCGCTGATCCAGCGGGGCGAGATGTTCAGGCTCAGAAACCAGTCGCCCGGTGCCTGGCTGAAGGTTGCCAGGGCCTGGCCACGCAGCGTGCGATCGAGGGTGCGCAGGGCTGCGGTGGGCATTTGCGGGTCAATGAACAGCGGGCCGACCGAGCGCAGCTGGCCGTCGGCCTGAACCAGTCGGCCAAGGGCTTCGATACCGGCGATGCGGCCAGTGGCCGTATCGATGAAGGGTTGATAGCAGGCGAGCGGGTGCCCGTCGTACACGGCGGCTCCTTGTTTTTACGAGACGGCTGGCCGGATGCTCAGCACGGCAAGCCTGCGGCCCGCCGCCTCGTATTGCAAGAATGCAGCCAGTTTGCGTTCAGCGCCTTGACTGCATGAACAGGCGTATCAGCGGGGTCAGGCTGCTGCCCACGCCGGCCAGCCGTGTCAGGCTGCCGTTGCGTGCGCCCTTGCCGGTCAGAAAGCCCAGCAGCACCACGGCGCCGATACCCCAGAGGGGTGCGTGCTTGATGCCCAGGCCGCCCTGCAGCCCGCCTTGCAGGGAGTCGCCCACCCCGCGCAGGCGTGTCAGCGGCTTGAGCAGTTGCCCGGATTCGTGGCGGATTTCCTGGCGACGCATTTCCAGGCGCAGGCGTACCAGGGCCTTGCGCAGTTCGCGGCGGTCGGTGGTTTGCGGCAATTCAGGCAGGCTCATGGCAACAGGCGCTCCCGGTCCTTGGCAAGTTCTTCGAGGGTGGCATGGAACGGCGAGGACTCGTCGAACACCGCTGCCTTGAGGCGCAGCCCGCAGAATACCGCCGCCAGGCTGTAGAACACGCACAGGCCGATGATGCCGGCCAGGCGATAACTGTCCCACAGCAGAATCAGCAGCAGCGCCGACAAGGCCGTCAGCAACAGCAGGGCGAACACCAGGGCCAGCCCGGCGAACAGCAGCAGGCTCAGGGTGCGCGCCTTCTGTTCCTGCAGTTCGATGCCGAACAGTTCGACGTGGCCGTGCAGCAGACCAAGGATGGCGGCGCCAAGGCGCCGTGAAGACGAGCCGGTGGTTTCGGTTTCCATACCCCGTACCTCAGCGACGACTGGCCAGCAGGCCGATCAGAAAGCCCACGCCAGCGGCAATGCCGACGGATTGCCAGGGGTTGGACTGCACGTAGTCCTCGGTGGCGCTGAGTGCAGCCTGGCTGCGTTCACGTACCGAGTCCTGGGTCTGCTTGAGGGTCTCGCGGGCACGCGACACGCTTTCCTCGATCTGCCTGCGCAACTCGTCGGCCTGATCGCCGGCCAGGGTCGCGGAGTGCTCCAGCAGTTTTTCGGCATCCTGTACCAGGATTTCGAAGTCTGCCTGAAGGATGTCTTTTGCAGTTTTGCGGGCCATGGGTCTCTCCGTGTCAAGTGGGCGTCTGGCATTTCGAGTGCCGAGCGCTGCGTAAGGTTCAGTGCAATCGGCAGTGGTACAGCATTTGCCTTGCCTTGGTGCAGCAGGCCGGGCGGCCGCGCCAGATCAGGGCGCGAAACGACGGCCGGTCGATAAACCATAACCCAATCCACGACAAACCCCGGAAAAAACTCCACGTCAGCGCTGCATTCGCGCCCCCGGCCCCCACATGGCGGGCCAGGGTAGTGCGCACGGCAGTCGCTAGCGCCCGGTCAGCAGGCGGGCCTGGCAGGCATCGATGGCGTTGGAGGGGCCGCTCAGCAGCACCGCGTCACCGGCATGCAGGCAGGTATCGGTGGCCAGGGCCACTTCCTCGCCATCGCGCTGCACGGCCTGTACTTCCACCCCGAGCAGGTCCAGGCCCAGCTCGGTCAGCGGGCGTCCGCAGGCATAGGCATCAGCGCCCAGGTTGACCGCATGCAGCATGACCTTGGGCAGGCCTTCGCTGTCGACCGGGCTGGTCTGCGCCCCTTGGTAGAACCCGTGCAGCAGGCGATAGCGGCTCTGGCGCACCTCGTCGATACGCTGCTGTACACGCTCCTGGGGTACGCCGAGCATCACCAGGGCATGGGAGGCGAGCATCAGGCTGGACTCCAGCAACTCCGGTACCACCGCCGTGGCACCTGCGGCGCGCAGTTCGTCGCGCAGGCTGTCGTCGCGGGTGCGCACCAGGATCGGCACCTGGGTGTTGAAGTGACGGGCGGCCTTGAGCACGCTCATGGCGACATCGGTCTTGTCCACCGCGATCACCAGCAGCCGGGCACGCTCCAGGCCGATGGCCGCCAGCAGTTCGCCGCGCCGCGAGTCGCCGTAGTGCACGCGCTGCTCGCCGGCGGCGGCCTCCTGCACCCTGACCGGGTCGTCGTCCAGGGCAATGAAGGCCAGCTGTTCGCGCCGCAGGAAGCGCCCGATAGACTGGCCTACCCGGCCATAACCACAGATCAGCACGTGCCCGCTGAGCGAGGCGCTTTGTGCCTGGATCTCTTCGAGTTGCACCTCCTGGTTGGGTTTGCGATGCAGGCGGGCGGCCAGCGCCGGAGCGCCGCGCAGCATCAGCGGGGTGACCAGCATCGAACAGAAGGTGGCGGCCAGCAGCAGGTGCCCGAGGTCTTCGGGCAGCAGGCGGGTCTGTTGCATCTGCGCCATCAGTGCGAAGCAGAACTCGCCGCCCTGGGCCAGGGCCACGCCACTGCGCCAGGCGGTTTCGCTGTCGCTGCCGCGCAGCTTGACCAGCACCGCCACCACCACGCCCTTGATGGCCAGCAGGGCCAGGGTCAGGCCGAGGATTTCCAGGCCGTGGCTGGCAAACAGTTGCAGGTCGATGAGCATGCCGATACTGACAAAGAACAGCCCCAGCAGGATGTCGCGGAAGGGGCGGATATCGGCTTCGATCTGGTGGCGATAGTTGCTTTCGCCCAGCAGCATCCCGGCGAGGAACGCCCCCAGTGCCGGAGACAGGCCCAGCAGGTGGGTAAGCCAGGCGGTCAGCAGCACGATCACCAGCGCCAGCAGCACGAACAGCTCGGCCGAGTGCGAGCGGGCCACCTCGTGGAACAGGCGCGGCAGCAGCCAGCGGTTGGCCAGCAGCAGGCCGATGAACAGGATCACGGTCTTGCCCAGGGTCAGCGGCAGCGCCCAGTACCAGGCCTGGCCGCCCTGGCCGGCGAACACCGGCACCAGGGTCAGCAGCAGTACCGCAATCACGTCCTGGAACAGCAGCACGCCAATGGCGTTCTGGCCGTGGCTGCTGAAGATTTCGCCGAGGCTGGTGAGCTCCTTGCTGACGATGGCGGTGGACGACAGCGCCAGGCCGCCGCCCAGCAGCAGGGCAGCCCCGGCCGGCATGCCAAGCAGCCCCAGCAGGCCGGCCAGCAGCAGCGCCGAGCAGATCACCTGCAGGCTGCCCAGGCCGAAGACCACGCGGCGCAGGGCGAGCATCTTGCTCAGGGAGAATTCAAGGCCCAGGGAAAACAGCAGGAACACCACGCCCATTTCGGCGAGGTCGGGCAGTTCTTCGCTTTCATTGACCCAGTCCAGGGCGGTGGGGCCGACGAACAGGCCGACGCACAGGTAGCCCAGCACGGGGGGCAGTTGCAGGCGCCGGAAAATGGCGATGACCACCAGTGACGAGGCCAGGATGATCAGCAGGTTGGCAAACACTCAATACACTCCATTGCAATGCCGACGGGCGCGAAAAAATTTGTCAGTCTACAGCGCTCGAGGCCACGCAGGCTGACCCAGGTCAGTCGTTGGTGTCTCGACCCGCCAGGTGTACGGGCCTAGAATACGGGTCCGCTTTTCACGTTTCACGGTACCTCCCATGCTTCCTGAAACTCAACTGCTCGGCACCCTGGGCTGTCACCTGTGCGAGGTGGCCGAGGCCATTCTGATGCCGCTTGTCGAGCACGGGCTGCTGGTCGAGCTGGTCGATATTGCCGATGATCCGGCCGATGTCGAGCGCTACGGCCTGCTGATTCCGGTGCTGCGTCGCTGTGACTCCGGTGCCGAGCTGCTCTGGCCGTTCGATACCGAGCAGGTGGTCGCGTTTCTGAGCTGAGCGTCGCCAGCGGGGTGTTCACATGCCGATGCACAATCTGTGATGCAACGGCGCAGGTGCTGTTGGAGAATCGCCAGCGCAGCATACACCCGTGACGAAGTCTCATCCGCCAAGGAGTGGCGAACCATGCACCTGAGTCCGCATTTCACACTGGAAGAACTGACCGCTTCCGAAACTGCCCGGCGTGAAGGCCTGACCAACCACCCCGGCCCCGATGCCCTGGCCAACCTGCGCCGTCTGAGCCAGACCCTGGAGCAGGTACGCAGCCTGCTCGGGCATCCCATCCGCGTCAACAGTGCCTACCGCAGCAACGAGCTCAACCGCCGTGTCGGCGGGGTGAGCGGCAGTGCGCATACCCTCGGGCTGGCAGCCGATATCAGCGTGGCGGCGCTTTCACCCCTGGTGGTGGCGCAACGTATCCTGGACAGCGGTCTGGCATTCGACCAGCTCATTCTGGAGTTCGACCGCTGGGTTCACCTCGCCATCGCCGAAGGGGCAGGGCGCAAGCAGGTGCTGACGGTGCGCGAGGGTACCGGCTACCTGCCGGGGTTGCAGTGAGTACTGTTCATTCATACACTGTATGCAAATACAGTAATCGGGTGAGCGCTTGCGCCAGAGGGGCCGGACGATGGTCAACGTCGAACAATTGAAATACAGCGTCAACCGCATGGCTGTCGAACAGGTGCGCGAGGCCGTGCTCGAATTGCGCCTCGATGGCCTGGTCACCGAGGGCAAGACCCCTTTCAGCAAGATCCACTTCAACACCTGCTTTGCCGAGATAGAGGCATTGTTCCAGCGCGCCGGTTACCACCGGGCGCTGGATGTGGTCGGTTATCAGGGCCTGATGTATGCGTTGTACGATCCGGGCCGCTGGGAGGCGGTGGATGTGCTGCGCTGGCTCAAGGAGTTTACCGAGGCTGCGGCAACCCGGGCTGGCTGAGCCGGCAGGCATGCCGGATAATGGACGGCCCCCAACTGGCGAGCATGTCCATGAGTGTCCCTTTCGATCCGGCCCAGCACCAGGCCAGCACTGTCTGCCTGCCACCGGGCAGTTGGGCCACCGTGCTCGACTGCCTGTGCGACCACTTCAAGGCGATCAGCCGTGAACAATGGCTCGATCGCATCGCCCGTGGGCGGGTGCTGGATGCCCAGGGCGCGCCGATTGACGTGGGCCTTGCCTACAAGCCAGGCCTGCGTATCCACTATTTTCGCGAAGTACCCAACGAAAAGCCGATCCCGGTGCAGGAGCATATCCTGCACGTCGACGAGCACCTGGTGGTGGCCGACAAACCGCACTTTCTGCCGGTGACGCCCACTGGCGAATATGTCGAGCACACGTTGCTGCGCCGTTTGATTCGCCGGCTCGACAACCCGCACCTGGTGCCACTGCACCGCATCGACCGGCACACGGCGGGCCTGGTGCTGTTCTCGGCCAACCCGCAAAGCCGTTCGGCCTATCAGCAGCTGTTTCCCACCCGACAGATCGACAAGCACTACCAGGCCATTGCCCGCGCCTTGCCGCAGCTGGAGTTCCCGCGGGTGCACAAGAGCCGGCTGGTCAATGGCGAGCCGTTCTTTCGCATGCAGGAGGTGCCCGGCGTCAGCAACAGCGAAACCATTGCCCGGGTTCTGGAAAAAAACGGCGAGTGGTGGCGCTACGGCCTGTCACCGGTCACTGGCAAGACCCACCAGTTGCGGGTGCACATGACGGCGCTGGGGGCGAGTATCTGCAATGATCCGTTCTACCCGCAGATCGTGCAGGGCCCCGATGACTACGCAAGGCCACTCAAGCTGCTGGCCCACAACCTGCGCTTCAACGACCCGCTCGATGGGCAGGAGCGCTACTTCGAAAGCCGGCTGACACTGGACTGGTAGACCGCTGTGGGCGCACAACCAGAGGTTGTGCGCCACCGGGTCAACGGTTGAAGCGCTCCACCAGGGAATACTGGGTGGTGGCGGTGAGGGTCAGTTCCTCGCTGAGCAGCGCCGAATGCTGGGCCTGCTCGGAGGTCTGGTCGGCAAGCTGGGCGATGGTGCTGATGTTGCGGCTGATTTCATCGGCCACTGCGGTCTGCTCTTCGGTAGCGGCGGCAATCTGCGTGGTCATGTCGGTGATGTTGGCCACCGCCTCGCTGATGCCCACCAGCGCCTGGTCGGCTTCCATCACCCGTGCCACACCTTCCTCGGCCTGGCGATGGCCGGTTTCCATGGTCTGTACGGCATTGCTGGCGGTTTGCTGGAGCTTGGCGATCAGGCCGTGGATCTGCCCGGTCGATTCACTGGTGCGCTGCGCCAGCTGACGCACTTCGTCGGCCACCACCGCGAAGCCGCGGCCCATTTCACCGGCGCGTGCCGCTTCGATGGCGGCGTTGAGCGCCAGCAGGTTGGTCTGGTCGGCAATGCCCTTGATCACATCGACCACGCCACCAATCTCGTCGCTGTCGCGGGCCAGCTGGGTCACGGTCAGGCCGGTTTCGCCCACGGCAGCCGACAGACGCTGGATCGCATCGCGGGTTTCGCCGGCGATGTCGCGGCCGCGCCCGGTCAGGCGGTTGGCTTCCTGGGTGGCATCGGCGGTGCGCTGCACGTGGTTGGCCACTTCCTGGGTGGTGGCGGCCATCTGGTTGACGGCAGCGGCCACCTGCTCGGTCTCCACGCGCTGGCGCTCCAGGCCCGAGGAGCTGTTGTGGGCCAGGGTGTCGGACTGGCGCGCCTGCTCGTTGAGGTGCTCGGCGGTGTCCTGCAGGCGGGTCAGGCAGGTCTTGAGGCGCGCGTCCTGGCTGAGCATGGCCATTTCCAGGCGAGCCTGCACGCCGCGGCTGTCGGTGTACATCTGCGCGATCAGCGGGTCGGAGGTGGTCTGTTCGGCCAGGCGCAGCAGGCGCTTGAGGCCACGCTGCTGCCAGCTCAGGCCCAGCAGCCCCAGCGGTACCGACAGGGCGGCCGCCACGGCGAAGCCCCAGGAGTGGCCCAGCCAGCTGCCGATCAGGAAGCCGACCTGGCTGACCAGGATGAACGGCAGCCAGTCCTGCAGTACCGGCAGCCAGCGGTCGCGGCGCGGAATGGGTGGCTTGCCCTGATTGATGCGGTGATACAGCGCCTCGGCGCGACGGATCTGTTCGGCGCTGGGCTTGACCCGCACCGACTCGTAGCCGACTACCTGGTTGTTCTCGAAGATAGGGGTGACGTAGGCGTTGACCCAGTAATGATCACCCGACTTGCAGCGGTTCTTGACGATGCCCATCCACGGCAGGCCCTGCTTGAGCGTACTCCACATATGCGCAAACACAGCCGGCGGCACATCCGGGTGCCGGACCAGGTTGTGTGGCGCACGAATGAGCTCCTCCCGCGAAAAGCCGCTGATCTCGACGAAGGCATCGTTGCAGTAGGTGATCACACCCTTGGCATCGGTGGTCGATATCAGACGTTGTTGGGCAGGGAAAGTCCGTTCGCGCTGGGTAATCGGCTGATTGTTACGCATAAGCTGTTCTATCCGGAAGGCTTTCGTGGTGTATCGGCAGACAGGCGTTTTTATTGAATGGATATTTAAAGAATATTGATCCGGCTCAAGGTGCCTTAGCTGTTCGTGTTGTAGTTGAAAGGCTGCAAAGTCAAGCAACTTGTTTGCATTCTTTCATATATTTGTCATGTTAGTCAGCTAGTGACCTGGTGTTCACGCGGGGGCAGGTAGCGGGCGGGCAACGCCGCACAGTGCCTCTGGTTCAGGTCGAACTCAGTGGCCACACGGCGGGCCAGTGCAGGCCCGGCGCAACGGCGCCGGGCCTGCTTCAGGCTAGCTCGCGATCAACTGGCGCAGCACGTAGTGCAGAATGCCGCCAGCCTTGAAGTACTCCACTTCGTTGAGCGTATCGATGCGGCACAGTACCTGGATCTGCTGCGTCGATGCGTCTTCGCGGGTGATGCGCAGGGTCAGCGTCATGCGTGGCTGCACCTGGGTCTGGCTGAGGCCGAGAATGTCGATGCGCTCATGGCCGGTCAGCCCCAGGGTCTTGCGCGTCTGGCCCTCGGCGAACTGCAGGGGCAGCACGCCCATGCCCACCAGGTTGGAGCGGTGGATACGCTCGAAGCTTTCGGCCAGTACCGCCTTGACCCCCAGCAGGTTGGTGCCCTTGGCGGCCCAGTCGCGGCTGGAACCGGTGCCGTATTCCTGCCCGGCGATCACCACCAGTGGTGTACCTTCGGCCTTGTAGCGCATGGCCGCGTCATAGATCGCCAGCTTCTCGGCGCTGGGCACATGCACCGTGGTGCCGCCTTCCTCGCCACCGAGCATCTCGTTGCGGATGCGGATGTTGGCGAAGGTGCCGCGCATCATGACCTCATGGTTGCCGCGACGCGAGCCGTAGGAGTTGAAGTCCCGCGGCTCCACGCCCTTGTCGCGCAGGTAGCGTCCGGCCGGGCTGTCGGCCTTGATGTTGCCGGCGGGCGAGATGTGGTCGGTGGTCACCGAATCGCCCAGCAGCGCGAGTATCCGGGCGCCGTGGATGTCTTCGATGACCGGCAGCGGGCCGGTGATGTCGTCGAAGAAGGGCGGATGCTGGATATAGGTGGAGTCCTCCTGCCACACATAGGTCGCTGCCTGCGGCACCTCGATGGCCTGCCACTGTGCGTCGCCGGCAAATACCTCGGCATACTCCTTGTGGAACATCGCGGTATCGACCTTGGCCACGGCTTCGGCGATTTCCTGCTGGCTGGGCCAGATATCACGCAGGTACACCGGCTTGCCGTCCTTGCCCAGGCCCAGGGCCTCGCTGGACAGGTCGACGCGCACGCTGCCGGCCAGGGCGTAGGCCACCACCAGCGGCGGCGACGCCAGCCAGTTGGTCTTGACCAGCGGGTGTACCCGGCCTTCGAAGTTGCGGTTGCCCGACAGTACCGAGGCGACGGTAAGGTCGGCCTGGGTGATGGCCTTTTCGATCGGCTCGGCCAGCGGGCCGGAGTTGCCGATGCAGGTGGTGCAGCCGTAGCCGACCAGGTCGAAGCCCAGGGCATCCAGATAAGGGGTCAGCCCGGCCGCCTTGTAGTAGTCGGTCACCACCTTGGAGCCGGGGGCCAGTGAGGTCTTGACCCAGGGCTTGCGCTGCAGGCCCTTTTCCACGGCCTTCTTGGCCACCAGCCCGGCAGCCATCATCACGCTGGGGTTGGAGGTGTTGGTGCAGGAGGTGATCGCGGCGATCACCACGGCACCGTCCTTGAGCAGGTGATTGGCGCCCTCGTGCTCGTATTCGATTTCGCCGGCCTGGTCGGCATTGCCGACCGCGACGCCGCCGCCCCCTTCACTTTCCAGGCGCCCGACCTCCTTGGTCGAGACCTTCAGTTGCAAGCCGATGAAGTTGTTGAATGCCTGGGCCACCTGGGACAGCGCCACACGGTCCTGCGGACGCTTGGGCCCGGCCAGGCTGGCTTCGACTTCGTCCATGTCCAGTGCCAGGGTGTCGGTGAACATCGGCTCCTGGCCCGCCTCGCGCCACAGGCCCTGGGCCTTGCAGTAGGCCTCCACCAGTTGCACGGTGGCGGCGGGGCGACCGGACAGGCGCAGGTAGTCCAGGGTCACGTCGTCCACCGGGAAGAAACCGCACGTGGCGCCGTACTCCGGCGCCATGTTGGCAATGGTCGCGCGGTCGGCCAGGGGCAACTGGGCCAGGCCGTCGCCGTAGAACTCGACGAACTTGCCCACCACGCCCTTCTTGCGCAACATCTGCGTCACGGTCAGCACCAGGTCGGTGGCGGTGATGCCTTCGCGCAGCTTGCCGGTCAGCTTGAACCCGATCACCTCGGGGATCAGCATCGACACCGGCTGGCCGAGCATGGCCGCCTCTGCCTCGATACCACCCACGCCCCAGCCCAGCACGCCCAGGCCGTTGATCATGGTGGTGTGCGAGTCGGTGCCGACCAGGGTGTCGGGGAAGGCATAGGTGCGTCCGTCTTCCTCGCGGGTCCACACGGTGCGGCCCAGGTACTCCAGGTTGACCTGGTGACAGATGCCAGTGCCCGGCGGCACTACGCTGAAGTTGTCGAAGGCGTTCTGGCCCCAGCGAAGGAACGCATAGCGTTCGCCGTTGCGCTGCATCTCGATGTCGACGTTCTCGCCGAAGGCCTGCGCGGTGGCGTAGCGATCGACCATCACCGAGTGGTCGATCACCAGGTCGACCGGGGAAAGCGGGTTGATGCGCTGCGGATCGCCGCCGGCCTTGGCCATGGCGGCGCGCATGGCGGCCAGGTCGACCACGGCGGGCACGCCGGTGAAGTCTTGCATCAGCACCCGTGCCGGGCGGTACTGGATCTCGCGGTCCGAGCGGCGCTGCTGCAGCCACTCGGCCAGGGCGTGCAGGTCCTGGCCGGTGACGGTCTTGCCGTCTTCCCAGCGCAGCAGGTTTTCCAGCAGCACCTTGAGCGACATCGGCAGGCGCTGCAGGTCGCCGAGGCTGCGGGCGGCCTCGGTCAGGCTGTAGTAATGGTATTCACGGTTCTCCACCGTCAGGGTCTTGAGGGTTTTCAGGCTGTCGAGCGAGGGCATCTGCCAACTCCTTCTGCGTCGGTGTCTGGCAATCATCCTTGCAGTCGCCAGTTCACCGCCTCTGTGACGGTCCGCACGGCACGGACCTGGCTAAGCGGTCAGGTTAGCCCTGTTTGGCGGACCTGACCATGTACTGGACCGGCGGGGCGTGTCGCCAGTTCCTAAACTGCTTTATCATTCGCCGATTTGCCGTGTGCAGGTGTTGCGCCCGGTCAGGGTTGGCGTGCAGGCCAGCCGTTCTGGAGTAGTTGATGAATACCCTGTTTATGCATTGCCGGCCCGGTTTCGAGGGTGAAGTGTGCGCCGAGATCGCCGAGCATGCCGCACGCCTGGGGGTTGCCGGTTATGCCAAGGGCAAGCCGCAGAGCGCCTGTGCCGAGTTCGTGTGCAACGACGCCGAGGGCGCCGAGCGCCTGATGCGCGAGCTGCGTTTCAAGCAGCTGATCTTTCCGCGCCAGTGGGCCCGCGGCAGCTTCGTCGAGTTGCCCGAAACCGACCGCATCAGCGTGCTGCTCGAGCACCTGGCCGCCTACCCGGTGTGTGGCAGCGTGTGGCTGGAGGTGATGGACACCAATGACGGCAAAGAGCTGTCTACCTTCTGCCGCAAGTTCGAGGCGCCGTTGTGCAAGGCCTTGAACAAGGCTGGCCGGCTGGTTGACGACCCGGCCAGGCCGCGTCTGCTGCTGACCTTCGTCAGTGGCCGGCGCGTGTTCGTGGGCCTGGCCGCAGCGGACAACTCGGCGATGTGGCCGATGGGCATCCCGCGCCTGAAGTTTCCGCGCGAGGCGCCGAGCCGTTCGACCCTCAAGCTCGAGGAGGCCTGGCACCATTTCATCCCGCGTGAGCAGTGGGAGCAGCGCCTGTCGGGCGACATGACCGGGGTCGACCTGGGCGCCGCGCCGGGTGGCTGGACCTACCAGCTGGTCAAGCGCGGCATGCTGGTGACCGCGATCGACAACGGGCCGATGGCCGAGAGCCTGATGGACACCGGGCTGGTGCAGCACCTGATGGCCGACGGGTTTACCTACAAGCCCAGGCAGACCGTGGACTGGATGGTGTGCGACATTGTCGAGAAGCCGGCGCGCAGCGCGGCGCTGCTGGAAACCTGGCTGGGGGAAGGGCTGTGCCGCGAGGCAGTGGTCAACCTCAAGCTGCCGATGAAGCAGCGCTATGCCGAGGTGCGGCGGCTGCTCGAGCGTATCGAGGACGGATTCAAGGCGCGCAAGATCAAGGTGTCGATCGGCTGCAAGCAGCTGTATCACGACCGTGAAGAGGTGACGTGTCACCTGCGTCGTCTGGATCTGAAACCGCGTTGAGACCCTCGCCGGCAAGGCCTTCAATCAACACCGAACAACCGCTGACCCCGGAGTACCTGATGACCGACCTCACCCCCGACGCCACCCTGGATGCCACCGGCCTCAACTGCCCCGAGCCGGTCATGATGCTGCACCAGCACATCCGCGACCTGGCGCCCGGCGGCCTGCTCAAGGTGATTGCCACCGACCCCTCGACCCGCCGCGACATCCCCAAGTTCTGTGTGTTTCTGGACCATGAACTGGTGCAGCAGCAGGAAGATGCCGGCACCTACCTGTACTGGATCCGCAAGAAACTCGCCTAACCCCGGCGCTGCTGGCGGATGCGCTTGCGTGCGCTGCGCGCCAGGCGCACCGACAGCATCAGCGCCGCACAGGTCAGCCCCACGATAAGGCCTTCCCATAGCCCGCTGGGGCCGCTGGCCGGGCCGAAGTGGTCGGTAAGCCCCAGCAGGTAGCCCACCGGCAGGCCGATGCCCCAATAGGCGAACAGGGTCAGGATCATGGTCACGCGAGTGTCCTGATAGCCGCGCAAGGCGCCGGCCGCAGTCACCTGGATCGCGTCCGAGAACTGGAACAGCGCCGAATACACGATCAGCATCGAGGCGATCTGGATCACCGCCAGGTCCGTGGTGTAGATGCTGGCGATAGGCTCGCGCAGCAACAGCATCAGGCTGGCCGAAAAGCAGGCGTAGGCCAGCGCCGTACCCATGCCCACCCCGGCGGCAAAGCGCGCCTGGCGCGGGTCGCCGGCACCGATGGCCTGGCCGACCCGCACGGTTACCGCCATGCCCAGCGAATACGGGATCATGAACACCAGCGAACTCACGTTCAGGGCGATCTGGTGCCCGGCCACCACGGTGGAGCCCAGGCTGCCGATCAACAGGGCGATCACGCCGAAGATGCTCGATTCGGCGAACACCGCGATGCCGATCGGCAGGCCGACCGTGAGCAAGCGCTTGATCACCGACCATTGCGGCCAGTCGAAACGGGCGAACACCTGGGCCTGGCGATAGGCCGCTGCACGGCCGACCCACAGCGCCATGGCCAGGGCCATGAACCACATCACGATGCCGCTGGCCCAGCCGCAGCCCACGCCGCCCATGGCTGGCACGCCCAGGTGGCCGTAGATGAACACGTAGTTCAGCGGGATGTTCAGCATCAGCCCGCTCAGCCCGATCACCATGCTCGGCCGGGTACGGCCCAGGCCGTCGCTGCTGCAGCGCAGCACGTAGTACAGCGCCACCGCCGGCAGGCCGAAGGCGATGCCTTGCAGGTAGCCCATGCACGGTGCGATCAGTTCCGGGTCGACCTTCATCAGGTGCAGTACCGGCTCGGCGCTGAGCAGCAGGCCGCAACCGCCCAGGCCGACCACGCCGGCCAGCCACAGGGCCTGGCGCACCAGCGGGCCGATCTCGGCATGCTGACCGGCACCGAAGCGCTGCGCCACCTTGGGCGTGGTGGCCAGCAGGATGCCGGTCATCAGCAAAAACACCGGTACCCAGATCGAGTTGCCCAGGGCAACCGCTGCCAGGTCGCGCGGGCCGACCCGGCCAGCCATCACGGCATCCACGAAGCCCATGGCGGTGGTGGCCAGCTGGGCGATGATGATCGGCGTGGCCAACTGCAGCAGGCTGCGTACTTCAGTGCCGACCCTGGCTGGGCGGGAGAGGCGGGTGGTAGCGGTGTTCGACTGTGTCACGGGGCGGATGTCCACAATAAAGGCGCGGAAAACCGCCTAGTCTACGCCTTGACGCATGGGTCAGGAAATACACCGGCGGGCTTTATCTCGGCTGGATCGAGCCGGGTGTATGGGCCTACACTGCGCTCCCTTACAGGAGAGCGCCATGCTGATTGTTGCCGACGAGAATATACCGCTGCTCGATGCCTTCTTCGCAGGCTTCGGCGAGATCCGCCGTTACCCGGGCCGCAGCATCGACCGCGCCTGCGTGCAGGACGCCGATGTATTGCTGGTGCGCTCGGTGACAAACGTCGACCAGGCCCTGCTCGAAGGCAGCAAGGTGCGCTTCGTCGGCACCTGCACCATCGGCACCGATCACCTGGCCCTGGACTACTTTGCCCAGGCCGGTATCCAGTGGTCCAGTGCGCCGGGCTGCAATGCGCGGGGCGTGGTGGATTATGTGCTGGGCAGCCTGCTGACCCTGGCCGAGCTGGATGGCGCAGACCTGGCGCGGCGCACCTACGGGGTGGTTGGCGCCGGTGAAGTCGGCGGGCGTCTGGTGGAGGTGCTGCGCGGGCTGGGCTGGACGGTGCGGGTATGCGATCCGCTGCGCCAGGCGCAGGAGGGGGGTGACTACGTGAGCCTGGAGCAGGTGCTGGCCGAGTGCGATGTGATCAGCCTGCACACGCCCTTGACCAAGGGCGGCGAGCATTCGACCTGGCACCTGCTGGACGCCGAGCGCTTGGCGCAACTGCGCCCCGGCTCCTGGCTGATCAACGCCAGCCGCGGCCCGGTGGTCGACAATGCGGCATTGCGCAGCCTGCTGCAGGCGCGTGACGATGTGCAGGCGGTGCTGGATGTGTGGGAGGGCGAGCCGCAGGTCGATCAGGCGCTGGCCGACCTGTGCGTGATTGCCACCCCGCATATCGCCGGCTACAGCCTGGATGGCAAGCAGCGCGGCACGGCGCAGATCTACCAGGCGTTCTGCGCCTGGCGGGGCGAGGCCGAAACGGTGCGCCTGGCCGACCTGCTGCCGCGCCCATGGCTGGCGCAGCTCAGCCTGCAGGCCGAAACCGATCCGGCCTGGGCTCTGGCCACACTGTGCCGTGCGGTGTACGACCCGCGCCGCGACGATGCGGATTTTCGTCGCAGCCTTGACCGTGACCCGCAGGCCCAGCGCGCGGCCTTCGATGTGTTGCGCAAACAGTACCCGCCGCGGCGCGAGATCGAGGGGCTGATGGTGCGCATTGAGGGTGATGCGCCGCAGTTGCAGCAGATGGTCAAGGCGTTGGGTGGCCTGTTGGTGTGAGGTACTGCTTTCGCCGGCCGGCAACGCGTCTCCCTGCAGGCGCCGGCCTTGCCGGCGAAGTGGGCTTTACACCAGGTATAAAAAACCCGGCACCAGGGCCGGGTTGATTTGAATAGGGGTCAGGCTTTCTTGGCGAGCTCTACCCGGCTTTTCTCCAGGTCCTCGCAGGCTTTTCTGATCATGTCTTCGGTGATCTCGATTTCCCGACCCTGGGCATCGATGATCGACCCGCACGCCGGGTTCGGATGGCTTGGGCGTTGCGCTTGGGTATTGCTGTTTTGCAAGCTCATTTCCTGTCTCCTCATCAGGTTGCAAGCTCAGACTAGATCCGCGACATGACCGCACCATGACAGCCCTGTCACACCTCCAGTCCAACAGAAAGTCAGACAAATCTCCAGCGGCACTTTAGAACGAAACGCTCTAGTGAACTTGTTGCCTGGTCTTGTCAGTGATGCCCCACGCGCTGCAGAGTTCCTTGGCGCCTGACCGGTGGTCGGGTGTAGGCTGACTTGCATACTCCGGATAAACGAAGACCTTCATGCCCAGCCTTCTTTCTGCTCGCCAGCGCCAGGCCCTGCGCCTGGCCTGGCGTTTCATTCGCCCTTACCGCAAACAGGCCATGGCCGCACTGCTGGCGCTGGTGGTCACTGCAGGCATCACGCTGTCCATGGGCCAGGGCATTCGCCTGCTGGTGGACCAGGGTTTCATGACCCAGTCGCCACACCTGCTCAACCAGTCCATCGGCCTGTTCATGTTGCTGGTGCTGGCACTGGCGGTGGGTACCTTCAGTCGTTTCTACCTGGTGTCGTGGATCGGCGAGCGGTGCGTGGCGGATATACGCCAGCAGGTGTTCGATCACCTGGTTTACCTGCACCCGGGCTTTTTCGAAAGCAACCGCAGTTCGGAGATCCAGTCGCGCCTGACCACCGACACCACGCTGCTGCAATCGGTGATCGGCTCGTCGCTCTCGCTGTTCCTGCGCAATGCCCTGATGGTGCTGGGCGGCATCGTGCTGCTGTTTGTCACCAACCCCAAGCTCACCAGTATCGTGGTGCTGGCCTTGCCGCTGGTGCTGGCGCCGATCCTGATCTTCGGCCGGCGGGTGCGCGGCCTGTCGCGCCAGAGTCAGGATCGCATCGCCGACGTGGGCAGCTACGTGGCCGAAACCCTCGGCCAGATCAAGACCGTGCAGGCCTACAACCACCAGGCCCGTGACCAGCAGCGTTTCGGCCTGACCGTGGAGGCTGCCTTTGCCACCGCTCGCCAGCGAATCGTGCAGCGCGCCTGGCTGATCACCCTGGTGATCGTGCTGGTGCTCGGGGCGGTCGGTGTGATGCTGTGGGTCGGTGGCATGGACGTGATCGCCGGGCGTATTTCCGGCGGCGAGCTGGCGGCGTTCGTGTTCTACAGCCTGATCGTCGGCAGCGCCTTCGGCACCCTCAGCGAAGTGATCGGCGAGCTGCAACGGGCCGCGGGCGCAGCCGAGCGGATCGCCGAGCTGCTGGCGGCACGCAGCGAGATCCACGCCCCCGACGAAGGGCTGGAGCGCCTGCCTCCCAGGGTCAGTGGCCGCCTCGAACTGCAGGAGGTGCATTTTGCCTACCCCTCGCGGCCCACCCCGGCGGCTATCGACGGCCTGAGCCTGACGGTGGTGCCTGGCGAGACCCTGGCCCTGGTCGGGCCTTCGGGGGCGGGCAAGTCGACGCTGTTCGACCTGCTGCTGCGCTTCTACGACCCGCAGCAGGGGCAGATACTGCTCGACGGCCAGCCACTGACCCGGCTCGACCCGCAGGACCTGCGTCGGCATTTCGCACTGGTTGCGCAGAACCCGGCGCTGTTCTTCGGCACGGTCGAAGACAACATCCGCTACGGGCGTGCCGAGGCTACCAGTGCCGAGGTCGAGGCAGCGGCGCGCAGCGCGCATGCCCATGAATTCATCCTGCAGTTGCCCCAGGGCTACCAGACGCACCTGGGCGATGCCGGGCTTGGGCTTTCCGGTGGTCAGCGCCAGCGCCTGGCCATTGCCCGGGCGCTGCTGGTGGACGCGCCGATCCTGCTGCTGGACGAGGCCACCAGTGCCCTAGACGCACAAAGCGAGCACCTGATCCAGCAGGCCTTGCCAGCCCTCATGGCCGGGCGCACCACGCTGGTCATCGCCCATCGCCTGGCCACGGTGCAGCACGCCGACCGTATCGCCGTGATCGACCAGGGCCGGCTGGTCGCGGTGGGCACCCATCGCCAGCTGATTGCCGAGAACCCGCTGTATGCGCGGCTTGCCGCCTTGCAGTTCAACAGCGCATGAAGGAAATGTTACAGATTTTGTACGTCTGTAACATTTCTGTAGCAATCCCCTGAGAGTATCGGATCAGCTTTTGCGTAATGCTCAATGCAGTTTGCTGCCATCGCTCGATGGCAGCTTTTTTTTGCCCGGTGAACGAGGACAAGGACGTCTTTGACTGGTGCGGCAGGTGGCGCGCCAGCTTTCCTATCCTCTTGTTCCGAGACCCTTGCGATGTTCGTGCGTAAATCCCTGCGGCTGCAAATTCTCGCCCTGCTGGCTGGCAGCCTGCTGGCGATGTTGCTGATCGCCCTGGTGTGCTTTCAGTTCCTGTCGGCCAGCGTGCGTGGCTACGGCCAGCTGGTGGAGGGGCCGATACTGGCTTCGCAACTGATCGACGAAGCCAACCTGCAGTTCAAGGTGCAGGTGCAGGAATGGAAGAACGTATTGCTGCGCGGCAAGCAGCCGGTCGAGCGGGACAAGTACTGGCAGCAGTTTTCGGCGCGTGAACAGCAGGTGCAGGCGCTGCTGGCCCAGCTGGTGCGGGCCAACGCCGACGATGCGGGGCTCAGAGCGCGTCTGCAGGCGCTCAAGGACAGCCACGCGCAACTGGGTGCTGCCTATGCCCGCGGTCGCGATGCGTTCATCGCGGCAGGGGCCGACCCCGCTGTCGGGGACCAGGCAGTGAAGGGCGTGGACCGCGCGGCCAGCGAACAGATGAGCGAACTGGTCAGCCAGTTGCGTGCCGATGCCCAGGTGCAGGCGGCGGCCATCGATGCCCGCGCGCAGCGTACGGTGTGGCTGGGGCTGCTGGTGATGCTCGGCTCGGCGCTGCTGATTGCGCTGCTGAGCCTGTGGCTGGTTGATCGCAGCCTGATCGAGCCGATTCGACGCCTGATCGAATACGTGGCACACCTGAGCCAGGGCCGCTTCGATGCCCGCGTGGCCTGCGGGCGCCATGACGAGCTGGGGCGCCTGGCGGTGGCTGCCAATACCTTGCGCGATTTTCTGGCCGACACGGTAGGGCGCCTGCAGGACAACGCCCGGGAGCTGGAGTCCGCCAGCGGCGAGCTGCGCAGCCTGGCCGGCGGCATGGCGCGGGGCACCGAAGACCAGTTCCAGCGGACCGACCAGGTGGCCACGGCCATGCAGGAAATGTCCGCCACTGCCCAGGAGGTGGCCCGCCATGCAGCGGACGCGGCCCGCGCCGCGGATGATGCCGACCACAGTGCCCAGGCCGGCGAGCAGGTGATGCAGTCGACCATTGCCACCATCGACGCGGTCAACCGGGACATCGCCGGCACGGCGGCGGTGATTCGCCATCTGGAACAGGACAGCGCCCGTATCGGCAAGGTGCTGGAGGTGATCCGCGCTATCGCCGAGCAGACCAACCTGCTGGCGCTCAATGCTGCCATCGAGGCGGCCCGTGCCGGCCAGGCCGGGCGCGGGTTCGCGGTGGTGGCCGACGAGGTGCGCAACCTGGCCCAGCGCACGGCGGCGTCCACCGCCGAGATCAACCAGATCATCAGCGCCGTGCAGTCGGGCGCGCTGGAGGCGGTCAAGGCCATCGAGAACGGCCAGGCCCGCAGCGAGGAGGGGGCCGAGCAGGTACAGCGCGCCGGTGCCATGTTGCAGCGCATCACCCAGGCGGTGGAGGCCATCCGCGACATGAACCGCCAGATCGCCACCGCCGCCGAGGAACAGACCAGCGTGGCCGAGGACATGTCCTGCAACCTGGTGGAGATCACCCGCATCGCCACCGCCAATCAGGGCGCCGTGCAGCGGACCGAGCAGGCCGGGCAGCACTTGCACGACCTGTCGGGTCGGTTGGGCGAGGTGACGGCGCGCCTGCGGGCCTGACCGGGGGAAATCCGCCACCTGCCGGCCTTTATGTCGGGCAATGTGGCGGATTGTCGCCAGCAAAACCATCAACGATGGGGTGCGACCACAGGTCCTAGCTATTAGCCGTTGGTCTTGTGAAAGTTGGCCCGCTTTCTGCTTAAGGCGACCCAGGCTTAAGCCTTGCGAAACATTCAGGGCTGCTACGGCAGCCATGGCGTCAGACCGTTCCCCGCACCCTCGATACCCCAGCCGCCAGCCAGCCTCGAAGGCCTGGACGCCATGCCTTGAGCCATGGCCTGCGCGCGCAGAACCACAAGAGACGGGCGTGCACTGCGGGCGTGATGGTCATTGCCAATCACTTCACTTCAATTGGATTGAACTATGAAAAAAATCCTGCTGACGCTCCTGTGCCTGAGCGTCATGGGTTGCTCCAAGCCCAGTGAACCGGAAAAGACCGTCGACGTGCTGCTGATCGGCGGCGGCATCATGAGTGCAAGCCTGGGGACCTACCTCAACGAGTTGGAGCCGGATTGGTCCATCGACGTGTACGAGCGCATGGACAAGGTGGCCGAGGAAAGCTCCAACGCCTGGAACAACGCCGGTACCGGCCACTCTGCGTTCTGCGAGCTGAACTACACCAGCGAAGCGGCTGACGGTTCGATGGACATCAGCAAGGCGGTGGGCGTCAACGAGCAGTTCGAGATCTCCAAGCAGTTCTGGGCCTACCAGGTCGAGCAGAAGGTGCTGAACAACCCGACCTCGTTCATCAACAACGTGCCGCACATGAGCTTTGTGTGGGGCGACAAGAACGTCGAGTTCCTCAAGAAACGTCATGCGGCCCTGCAGCACAGTTCGCTGTTCCGTGGCATGGAGTACTCCGAAGACCACGCGCAGATCCAGAAGTGGGTGCCGATCGTGATGGAAGGCCGTGCCGCCGACCAGAAGATTGCCGCAACGCGCATGCCGATCGGTACCGACGTGAACTTCGGCGAGATCACCCGCCAGCTGTTCGCTTCGCTGACCCAGCATGACAACGTCAAGCTGCACACCTCGCACGAAGTGCGCGACATCGTGCGCAACGCCGACAACACCTGGACCGTGGTGGTTGCCGACCTCGCCAACAAGGGCGTCGAAACCAGCGTCAAGGCCAAGTTCGTGTTCATCGGTGCCGGTGGTGGCGCGCTCAAGCTGCTGCAGAAGTCCGGCATCCCGGAAGCTGACGGCTATGCCGGCTTCCCGGTGGGCGGCCAGTTCCTGATGACCGACAACCAGGACATCGTCAAACGTCACAAGGCCAAGCTGTACGGCAAGGCCTCGGTCGGTGCGCCGCCGATGTCTGTACCGCACCTGGACACCCGTGTCATCGATGGCAAGGAAGTGCTGCTGTTCGGCCCGTTCGCGACCTTCTCCACCAAGTTCCTGAAAAACGGTTCGCTGCTGGACATGTTCTCGGCACTGACCACCCACAACATCATGCCGATGACCCATGCCGGTATCGACAACATCGACCTGAGCACCTACCTGATGGGCCAGTTGATGCTGAGCTTCGAAGACCGCATGCATGCCCTGCGCGAGTACTTCCCCAACGCCAGGAACGAAGACTGGAAACTGCTGCAGGCCGGCCAGCGCGTCCAGGTGATCAAGAAGGATCCCGAGCACGGTGGCATCCTGCAGTTCGGTACCGAGGTGGTGGCTTCGCAGGACGGCACCATCGCCGCGCTGCTGGGCGCCTCGCCAGGTGCCTCCACCGCCGCACCGATCATGCTGACCGTGCTGGAAAAGACCTTCAAGGACCGTATCAAGACCCCTGAATGGCAGGCCAAGCTGAAGCAGATCGTGCCGACCTATGGTCAGAAGCTCAACAACAACCTCGAGCTGACCAACAAGACCCGTGAGTGGAGCAGCTCGCGCCTGAACCTGCTGTTCGTGCCGGTGCTGCCGGACGAGACGGCGGTGGCCGCGCAGTAACGTCGGGTTGACGCTTCGCGGATCGAGCCCGCCCCCACCGGATGATTGACATCCTTGTGGGGGCGGATTTGAGACGCAGCGGATGCAGTACAGCCAGAAACCACAAAGCCCGCAAAAGCGGGCTTTGTGGTTTTTGCCGATCTGGTCGGAGAGACAGGATTCGAACCTGCGGCCTTCTCGTCCCGAACGAGACGCGCTACCTGGCTGCGCTACACTCCGATGACAAAATTCTACTCAAAAAAAAACGCGACCGGCAAGCCCCGGCGAGGGGCCTGAAGCTTGCCGTCTGTACTGCCTTTTACAGCTCTTTCACGGTGCGGACCTGGTCCTTGTTGATCCGGGTGCTCTTGCCGTCGAGCTGTTCGATTTCATAGAAGCCCGAATCTTCATCGTACTTGGGGGTGTCGACCGCCTGGATCTCACGTCCGTCATTCAGCGTGATCACGGTAGGCGAAGCACACCCGGCGAGGGTGCCCAGGCCCAGGGCGAGCAGGAAAGCGGGGAGGGTCCGTTGAATCATATTCTTTCTCCATTGAGGGGGAAGTTGCGGGTCATGTCATTGAGACGCATCGCGTCCCAGCAAGTTCCTCGCAACTTGAGCATAGCGGCTGAACCGCGTCATTGATCGGGAACAATGCAATCGGCCGCTGGCGGGCGGGCGCGGGGAGGGCTGTGATATAACTGGCGGCATTCTTTCCCTGTCATGGATTCACCCTCCTCATGAAAGCCAAGGCTGATGTACCGTTCGTGCCGCTGAACATTGCCGTGCTGACCGTCAGCGATACCCGCACCCTGGAAACCGATACCTCCGGCCAGGTGTTCGTCGACCGCCTGACTGCTGCCGGCCACGCGCTGGCCGCCCGTGTACTGCTCAAGGACGACCTCTACAAGATTCGCGCGCAGGTCGCTACCTGGATCGCCGACGAGCAGGTGCAGGTGGTACTGATCACGGGCGGCACCGGCTTCACCGGCCGCGACAGCACCCCCGAGGCGGTCGGTTGCCTGCTCGACAAGCAGGTCGACGGCTTCGGTGAACTGTTCCGGCATATCTCCCTGGCCGATATCGGCACCTCCACCGTGCAGTCCCGCGCCCTGGCCGGGCTGGCCAACGGTACGCTGGTGTGCTGCCTGCCCGGCTCGACCAACGCGGTACGCACCGGCTGGGACGGGATTCTTGCCGAGCAACTGGATGTACGCCATCGCCCGTGCAATTTCGTCGCGCACCTCAAGCAGGCGGCGCCGTGTGAAAGCCGTGGCTGAGCCTGTTGCGGCAAAGCCGCTGCTGCCCGTGGAGCAGGCCCTGGAGCGCTTGCTGGCGCTGGCCGAAGCGGCGCGCATCGAAGACTGCGAAGCGGTGCCACTGGCTGCTGCCGAGGGCCGTGTGCTGGCCACGGCGCTGGTCGCCGGCCTTGACCTGCCACCCTGGCCCAACAGCGCCATGGACGGCTACGCACTGCACCACGCCGACTGGCAGGGCACGCCGCTGGTGGTGAGCCAGCGCATTCAGGCCGGGCAGGCGCCTGCGCCTCTGGAGCCGGGTACCTGTGCGCGCATCTTCACCGGTGCGCCGCTGCCGGCAGGGGCCGACTGCGTCGAGATGCAGGAAAACGTCGATGTTCAGCCCGATCAACGCGTGTGTTTCACCGAGCCGCTCAGTGCCGGGCTCAACGTGCGCCCGCAGGGCCAGGAAACCCGGGCAGGTGAAACCGTGCTGGACGCCGGGACCCGCCTCGGGCCGGTCGAGCTGGGCCTGGCTGCCTCGCTCGGCTGCGCGGTGCTGTCGGTAGTGCGCAAGGTGCGGGTGGCGGTGCTTTCCACCGGCGACGAACTGGTCGAGCCGGGGCTGCCCCTGGGCCCCGGGCAGATCTACAACAGCAACCGGCGCCTGCTGGTCAGCTGGCTGCAGCGCCTGGGCTGCGAGGTGAAGGACGCCGGCATCCTGCCCGATGATCTGGCGTTGACCCGTGAGCGCCTGGGCCAGCTCAAGGACGTCGACCTGATTCTGTCCACCGGTGGTGTATCGGTGGGCGAGGCCGATTACCTGGGTATCGCCCTGCGCGAAGAAGGTGAGCTGTCGCTGTGGAAGCTTGCGATCAAGCCCGGCAAGCCGCTGACCTTCGGGCATTTTCGCGGGGTGCCGGTGATCGGCCTGCCAGGCAACCCGGCGTCGACCCTGGTCACCTTCGGCCTGCTCACCCGGCCGTACCTGTTGCGCCGCCAGGGTGTGCAGGACGTGACGCCGCTGCAGTTCAGCGTGCCTGCCGGTTTCGACTGGCCCAAGCCAGGCAATCGCCGCGAATACCTGCGCGCGCGCATGGAGCAGGGCCAGGCGCTGATCTACAAGAACCAGAGCTCGGGTGTGCTGCGCAGCGCCGCGTGGGCCGAGGGCCTGGTGGAGGTGCGCGAGGGCACTGCGCCCGGCAAGGGCGACAGCGTGCAGTTCATCCCCCTCAGCGAGCTACTCGGCTGACGGCAGCAGGCCCCGGGCAACCCGGTCGTTGCCCAGTGGGGCCTGCGCGGCGAGGCGCGCATACACGCTCTCCAGCTGCGCGGCGGCCCTGCTCCAGTCATGCTGCTCGCGCACGAACTGGCGCGCGGCATCGGACAACTGCTGCATGCGCGTCGGGTGGCTCAGCAGGCGGGTGATGATCAGTGCCAGCGTGTCGGTGTCGTCCCCTCCCAGGTAGTGCTCGCCGTTGCGCACTGCCAACCCCGCTGCGCCCTGGGTGGTGGTGACCACCGGCAGGCCTGCGGCCATGGCCTCGAGCAACTTGATCTTGCACCCACCGGCATGACGCAGCGGGGCAAAGAACAGCGCCGAGTGGCGTTGCAGCTCACGCAGGTCGGGCAGGTAGCCGATCCATTCGATGCGCGGGTCGTTCCAGCGCAGCTTCCACTGGGTGGGCAGGGCATGTCCGACCACCGCCAGGCGCACGGCCGGGTTGCTCAGCCATACCTGCGGCAGGATCTCCTCCAGCGCCCACTCCAGCGCCTCCAGGTTGGCGCCGTATTCGAAGTTGCCCACCAGCAGCAGGCGCTGGCTGTGCGGGCAGGCGCTGATGTGCTGGTAGTACTCGTAGTCCACGCCGTTGATCACCACCTCGGCAGGGCGGCCGGTGAACTGGCGGATCTGTTCGGCATCGCGCGGGTTGACGGCCACCACTTCGCTGGCCTGGCGCAGCACCCGCGACTCCCAGCGCCGGTAGCGCCAGCGGTCGAAGCTGTTGAACGGTCGCAGCCACAGGGGCAGGCGGTCCTGGCACACCGCGCCGGTGTCCGACTCCACATGATGCTCGCTGACCATGAAAGGCAGGCCGCTGGCTTGCAGGGCCTTTTCGAAGGGTTGGAAACTGTAGCTGTGCTCGATCTGGATCACATCCCACTGCTCGCGCAGCAACGTTTCGAAGCAGTGGCGCAGGTGGGGCGCCAGGCCGTTGGTGCTGGCCCGCATCGGGTAGCCGACGTACAGCGCCGCCAGCAGGTTGAGCGGGCTGCGCAAAGGCCTTCGCGGCAACACGATCAGGCGCTCGAGCAGTGGCTCCAGTGCCTGTCGGGCTGCCTCGCCAAGCGGAACTTTCGAGTGCACCAGCAGCGTGATCCTGTGCCCGCGTTCAGCCAGGCCACGCAACAGGTGGTATTGCCGGGCCTTGCTGCCGCTGGTGGTGGGCCAGGGCAGGTAAGGCAGTGTCCAGAGTACGCGCATGACCCACTTCCTCTCTTGCCGCAGGGGCGTCGACAGGCTGAATGCGAAAACGCGCCTGGCGGGCCTCAGCCGATCGCTGCTGCCGGGGCGCGTCCATAGATATCAGTAAAGCGCACGATGTCGTCCTCGCCCAGGTATTCGCCGCTTTGCACCTCGATCATTACCAGATCGATCACCCCGGGGTTGCTCAGGCGATGCTCGCGCCCCGGCTTGATGAAGGTCGACTCGTTGGTGTCGAGCAGAAATTCCTCTTCGCCGTTGGTCACGCAGGCCATGCCGCTGACCACGATCCAGTGTTCGCTGCGGTGATGGTGCATCTGCAGGGACAGGCAGGCCTGCGGGCGTACCATGATGCGCTTGATCTTGAAGCGCGGGCCTTCCTCGAGCACGGTATAGGTACCCCAGGGGCGCGTCACGGTGCGGTGCAGGCGATAGGCGTCGTGGTCCTGGCGCTTGAGCTGCTGGGCAATCAGCTTGACCTCCTGGCTGCGGCTCGCGTCGGCGATCAGCAGGGCGTCGGGGGTGTCGATGATGATCAGGTTGTCCAGGCCGATGGCGCCCACCAGGCGGCGAGGCGAATCGATGTAGCAGTTGCTCACGTCGTGCAGCACGGTCTCGCCGTTGCACTGGTTGCCCTGGGCATCGCCCTGGGCCAGGCTGCGCACCGCCCGCCAGCAGCCGATGTCACTCCAGCCCAACTGGCTGGGCAGCACTGCCACCTGGGTGGAACGCTCCATCACGGCGTAGTCGATGGAGATGTCGGCAACCTGCGCGAAGCTGGTGGCATCCAGTTCCAGTTGCAGGCTGTTGTTGCCCTGTTTGCTCTGGCTCAGCCCAAGGCATTCGCCGACCGCATCCAGAACCTGCGGTGCGTGCTGCTGCAGCTCGCGCAGGATGGCATCTGCACGCATGCAGAACATGCCGGCGTTCCACAGGTGCTGGCCGCCCTCGACATAGCGCTGGGCGGTCTCTGCGTTCGGCTTTTCGACGAAGCGCTCCACGCGATAGCCATGGGCATCCAGGGCCTGGCCCTTCTCGATGTAGCCGAAGCCGGTTTCCGGTTGGGTGGGCACCAGGCCGAAGGTGGTCAGCCAGCCTTGCTCGGCCAGGGCGCGGGCGCGTTCCACGGCCTCTTCGAAGGCTGCCTGGTCGGTGATCAGGTGGTCGGCGGGCAGCACCAGCAGGTGGGCGTCTTCGCCGTATTCACGGGCGCAGTGCAGGGCGGCGGCGGCAATCGCCGGGGCCGTGTTGCGCCCGCAGGGCTCGAGAATGAAGTCCAGCGCGATGCCGGGCTGTTTGAGCTGGCGGTATTCATCCTGGGTGCGGAAGAACACTTCGCGATTGGTGACGGTGAGTACGCGGGCCACATCCTTGAGTGCGCAGGCACGCAGGAAGGTTTTCTGCAGCAGGCTCTGGCCATCGGGCATGCGCATGAAGGGCTTGGGCATGGCCTCGCGTGAAACCGGCCACAATCGGGTGCCGGCTCCACCGGCAATGATGCAAGGGATCAGTGTGCTCATTTCACTCAGCCTCGTGTTCTGGGCACCGCTAGGCGGTGTGATAACAGGGAAAAGGTGAACCTGGCAGGCGCTTTGCTCAATGAGTCAAAAAAGTGACTTTTATCACTGGCATCGTCCGTGAAGGCCAAATATTTGTCGAATGATGCACATCGATTGAGAATCTTTCAATGGCAATTGTGTGAAAGCGCTGTTTTTGACGTGGTCCGCATGCAACGGAACCGTGTTGTAATCGGTCGATATACACGGGCGTCATCTGACGCGGCACCGCCGTCGGCGGTGATCAATGCGGGGGAGCAGTTATGGGTGAGCGCAGGGCATTGTTGATTCTGCATGGCAAGCAGGCCATGAACGACGAGGTGCGCGCGGCGGTAATGGGCTTGCGCGAGCGCGGCTGGCAGCTCGATGTTCGACTCACCTGGGAGGGGGGCGATGCCCAGCGCCTGGTGCACGAGGCGCTGGCGGCGGGGTACCCGCATCTGGTGGCCGGTGGTGGCGACGGTACCCTGCGCGATGTGGCAGAGGCGCTGGCCCAGGCCCGGGGTGATGCCAGCCTGGCGCTATTGCCGCTGGGTACCGCCAACGATTTCGCACGGGCTGCCGGTGTGCCGCTGGAGCCGGACCAGGCTCTGAACCTGCTGGAGTTGCCGGCGCGGGCGATCGACCTGGGCGAGGTGGGCGGGCAGGTGTTCCTCAACATGGCCACCGGCGGTTTCGGCAGCCAGGTCACGGCCAGCACTTCCGAGGACCTGAAGAAGGTAATCGGTGCCGCGGCCTATCTGTTCACCGGGCTGTCGCGTTTCAGCGAGTTGCGTGCGGCCTCGGTGGAGCTGCAAGGTCCGGATTTTCACTGGCAAGGTCAGTTGCTGGCCCTGGGAATCGGCAACGGCCGCCAGGCCGGCGGCGGGCATGTGCTGTGCCCGCAGGCGCAGGTGGACGACGGGCTGCTCGATATCAGCATCCTGCCGGCGCCGCAGGAGGTGGTCGGCACTTTGCGTGACCTGCTGAGCGAGGGCCTGGGGCTGGACAATCTGTTCGTTCGCGCGCGCCTGCCGTGGGTCGAGATCAAGAGCGCCGAAGGCCTGGACATCAACCTCGATGGCGAGCCGCTGCAAGGCGACAGCTGGCGCTTCAGTGCGCTGCCGGGGGCGCTGCGCGTGCACCTGCCCGCCGAGTCGCCGCTGCTCAGTCGTCCAGGCTGATGATCTGTTCGCGCACGGCGAACAGCACCAGGCCCGCCACGTCGTAGATCTGCAGGCGTTTCATGATCTGCGAGCGGTGGGTCTCGACGGTCTTGATGCTCAGGCCCAGGCCGTTGGCGATTTCACGGGTGGATTTGCCGCGCACGATCAGGCGCAGGATTTCCAGCTGGCGCGCCGTGAGGTTGTGGTTCTCGACGGCCTCGGGCTTGCTGCTCTGGGCGCGCAGTAACGCCTGGTTGATCACGGTATGCGCGATGGCCGGGCTCAGGTAGCGCTCGTCGCTGCGCAGCGCGGCCAGTGCCTGCTCCAGTTCGGTGGCGGTGGTGTCCTTGAGCAGGTAGCCATGGGCGCCGATTTCCAGTGCGCGCATGATCAGCTCGGGGTCGGTGTGCATCGACAGGATCAGCACCTTGCTGCGACAGCCAGCAGCCTTCAGGCGGCCCAGGGCCTCCAGGCCCCCGGTCGAGCGCATCGAGATGTCCAGCAGCACGATATCCGGGTCCAGGCGCTGCACCAGTTCGAGCAGTTGGCTACCGTCGTTGGCCTCGCCGACCACGGCGTAGCCGGGTATGTCGGCGACCAGGGCGCGTACGCCGGCGCGAATCAGGGAGTGGTCATCCACCAGCAACAGATTACAGATCATGGGGTTTACTTGTATTGGCGCGTTCACGGGCACGCGGTGGCCAGGGGAACAGTACGTCGATATGGGTACCCTGGCCGGGTTGGCTGTTCACGCTCAGCCGGCCATTGAGCAGGTTGACCCGTTCGCTCATGCCGGCCATGCCGCGCTGGCCCTCCTCGCCGGGGGCGGCAGCAGGCGTGAAGCCCTGGCCGTCGTCGCTGATCGATAGTGCCAGGCCTTCGGGGGTGCGCTCGATGCGCACGCTCAGGTTGCGCGCCCGGGCGTGTCGCAGAATGTTGGTGACGGCTTCCTGGGTAATGCGAAAGGCAGCGATGGCCATGTCTTCCGGAATGCCACCCAGGCGCTGCCTGCACTCCAGGCTCCAGTGCACGTCGGTGTTTTCCAGGGTGCGCAGCAGGTGCGCGCGCAGGCTCGCTTCAAGCCCCAGGCTGGCCAGTTGGCGTGGGTTGAGGATCGCCGACACATCACGCACGTTGGCCAGGGTGTCGTCCAGGGTGCTGCGCAATGTGGCGCAGTGTTCCTGCAGGTCGGCCGGCATGCGCCGTTGCAGCCAGTCTGCCTGCAGCTTGGCGGCTGTCAGCAGTTGGCCGATATCGTCATGCAGTTCGCGGCTCAGACGCTGGCGTTCGCTCTCCTGTACCTCGAGCAGGCGGTGGGCCAGCTCCTGGGGGCGCATGGCGATCGAGCGCGCGGCCTGGCGCAATTGCCAGCCAATTCCGAGCAGGGCGGCCAGCTGCAGTGCCAGCAGGCTGCCGGGCATCGGTGCCGCACGCAGGTACAGGTACAGGTTGGCCGCCGCCGACACCAGGCACAGCAGGGCGCTCAGCCAATGCAGCAGAGAAGCGCCCGGAGGGCCGCGCTTGAGTGTCTTGAGGCTTGAGAGCATAGGGAATGAAGCCACTGAAGTATCGCTGTTGAAAGCCGGTCGAATATCGCCCAACAGGCGTTTGGGGCAACGCCTGGATTTAACTTTGTGCAGTTTTGCCAACACTGGAATCAGACGATTTCAAGTGTGCTGAAAACGCCAAACTTCAGCACCGTGCATTGTCGGTGTGCAATTTGCGTCGGGCATAGTATCACTTCGCTTGGAAATGGTCGCGGGGCGTGAAAGATGTCCGAACTGTCAGTTTTACGGGCTGGTACGGTCGTTCCGGATGGCGCAAAGTCTAGCACTTTGCTATCACTGGTGGCGATACACAACTTGTCCTATATGCGCTGATATTGTTTTTGTATACAGCTGACAGAAACTCGCCGCCCACGCGTAAGTTAATGCTTAGTGTTGTGGGAAAGTGCTTTGAAATGATGTGCGGCGGGGAAATTTCCCACGCCGGTTAGTTGTGCAACTTCATGCGCCCAGGGCGGGTGCAGGGGCGGCGGGTGTGGCGGTCGCCTTGGCCGGTTCTGCGTGCAACTGCCGGAAGGTCTGTTCCAGTTCCTCCAGCAAGGCCAGTTGCTCCTGGGGGTCCAGGTTCAATTGGCCGGTGTGCGGGTCGATCAGTTCAAGCTGCCAGGCCAGCAGGCTCAGGCAGGCTTTCAGCTTGGGCAGTGCAGCGTGAAGGCGCGCGCGGCATTGCTGCGGTTCGAGCACATGACAGAGTTGGCGACAGAAGTCGGCGATCTGCGTCTGGGCCTGCAGGTGGGCACGCTCGGCCAGTGTGCCGAGGGTGTTCAGCAGGCAGTCGCACGCGTCGGTATCGTGGCCGATCAGGTCAAGGTGCGACAGGCACTCCTGAGCGCGGGTCAGCAGTACGTGGGCATCGACCTGAAAGTCGTGTAGGGCGCTGATGTCCGCAGTGGTGTCGGACATCAGTCGTTTCCTGCCAGGCGCAGACTGCGGATGGGGGCTGAAACGCCCTGGAGCCGGTGTTTTGGCAAGACGCTAGCATTGGTTGTGGACAACAAGGCAGTAGCGAGCAAAAGCCTGACTCCATTCATGCAATGAGAATGGCGTCACATTAATGGCTAAAGGATATTGCGAACATCAGGTCTCGCCCGATTGTGGCTAGGGGTTTCCCTGATGGCATTGGCTTGGTGTGATCGCTGATGACCTGCCGCGACTGCAAAACTGTCAGCGCAGTAAACCATGATGCTAAAGTGACATCAATGCCCCCTGCAGCATTTTATTTTGGGGGGTCAAGCCAAGACGAACGCGGCCGATACACGGTTGATAATTCAATTTTTGCGACACGCCTGGGGGTTGTTTAATGGCTGGCATTCTCGACACGGTAGACCAAAGGACGCAGCTGGTAGGCGAGAACCGTCTGGAAATCCTCATGTTTCGCCTGGCCGGGCGCCAACTGTTCGCGATCAACGTGTTCAAGGTGCAGGAAGTGCTGCAGATGCCCAAGTTGACCCTGATGCCGCAACGCCATGCGTATGTGTGCGGCGTGGTCAACCTGCGTGGGCAGACCCTGCCGGTGATCGACCTGTCCCAGGCCATCGGCATGCGCCCACTGGAGCCGGGGCCCAACAGCACCATCATCGTCACCGAGTACAACCGCTCGGTGCAGGCGTTCCTGGTGGGAGGCGTGGACCGTATCGTCAACATGAACTGGGAGGCGATCATGCCGCCGCCCACCAGTGCCGGGCGTCAGCATTACCTGACGGCCATCAGCAAGGTCGACGAGCAACTGGTAGAAATCATCGACGTGGAGAAAGTACTGGCCGAAATCGTGCCGTACAACGCCAAGGTGTCCCGCGACAAGCTGGAAGACCCGGTACTGGCGCAGGCGCGAGGGCGGGAGGTGCTGCTGGTGGACGACTCCACCGTGGCCCTGGCGCAGTTGCGTGAAACCCTGAGCCAGCTGGGGGTGAAGATGCATGTGGCCAGCGATGGCCTCAAGGCACTCAACCTGCTCAAAGGCTGGGCGGATGCCGGTGAGGACGTGTGCTCGAAGTTGCTGATGGTCTTCACCGATGCCGAAATGCCGGAAATGGACGGCTACCGCCTGACCACCGAGATCCGCAACGACCCGCGCCTGCGCAGCCTGTACGTGGTACTGCACACGTCCTTGTCGGGCAGCTTCAACGAGTCGATGGTGAAGAAGGTCGGTTGTGACAACTTTTTGTCCAAGTTCCAGCCCGACAAGCTGGTGGATGTGGTGCGCCAGCGCCTGATGCTGGACGAAGCGACCGTCTGAGCCGGCACCAAGGGCCGGGCAGCGGTTGCCCGGCCTTCGGTGTAAGCTTGCGCCTTTATCATCCGGAGCCGGCCCATGCGTCTGAGCGCGTTGTATCGTTACCCACTCAAGTCGGCCCAGGCGCAAGCCCTGGGGCAGTCGCCGTGCGGCCTGCTGGGCTTGCTGGGTGACCGGCGCTGGATGCTGGTGGAGCAGGACAACGGACGTTTCCTGACCCAGCGCGCCTACCCGCAGATGAGCCAGTTATCGGCGCTGTACGACGCCGATGGCGGTCTGGTGCTCAGTGCCCCGGGTTTTGACCCCTTGCAGGTGGCGGTGCCGCAAGCGGACGCCAATCTGCGTGGGGCGACCATCTGGCGCGACACCCTGCGCGTACCGGATGCAGGCGATGCGGCGGCCGACTGGTTGAGCCGCTTCATCGGCAAGCCGGTGCGCCTGGTGCATGTGCCCGAGCCGCGTACCCGCTATCTGCCGGCCGGCTACGGTGAGAACAGCGACCGTGTGGCCTTCGCCGATGGTTTCCCCTTGCTGCTGATCGGCCAGGCGTCGCTCGACGACCTGGTACAGCGGGTTGGGCGCCCCTTGGAGATGCTGCGCTTTCGGCCCAATCTGGTGGTCGAGGGCAGTGCGGCATATGCCGAGGATGGCTGGAAGCGCATTCGCATTGGCCAGCAGACCTTTCGGGTGCTTTCCCCGTGCACGCGCTGCATCCTCACCACCCTCGACCCGCAGACCGGCGAGCGCAGCCCCGATCGCGAACCCTTGACCACGCTCAAGACCTATCGGCAGAAGGAGGGGGATGTGCTGTTCGGCCAGAACCTGGTGGCCGACGGCGAGGGCATGCTGGAGGTGGGCATGGCGGTCGAGGTGCTGGAATAGCGACGGGCCGCTTCGCCAGCAAGGCTGGCCCCTGCACACGCACCGTCGCCTCCACAAGGTTGCGCTTCGACGTTGCCGGCGAAGCGCTGATCACCGCTTACTGATCGTCGAAAAACCGCTCGTGCCAATCCACCAGTGGCTGCGGTGAATTGAGTTTCTGCCCGTAGATCACCGAATACGACAGCACGTTCTGCACGTACTGGCGGGTCTCGTCGAACGGAATCGACTCCACCCATACGTCGAAGCTCAGGTGATCGGCGCCGCGCAGCCACTGGCGCACGCGTCCGGGGCCGGCGTTGTAGGCGGCCGAGGCCAGCACCCGGTTGCCGTTGAACTGGCCGTGCACCTGGCTCAGGTAGGCGGCGCCCAGCTGGATGTTCTTGTCCGGGTTCAGTACCTGCGCCGGCGAAGCCAGCGGGATGTTGAACTTGCGCGCCGTCTCCTTGGCGGTGGCCGGCATCAGCTGCATCAGGCCGCTGGCACCCACGTGGGAACGGGCATCGTCCATGAAGGCGCTTTCCTGGCGGGTGATCGCGAATACCCAGCTCGAGTGCAGGCCGCGTACCTTGGCTTCGCGTACCAGGGTGTCGCGGTGGGCCATCGGGAAGCGGATATCCAGGTCGTCCCAGTACTGGGCCTGGCTGATGGTGCGGATGGCCGGGAAGTACCAGCGCATTTCATAGGCCAGGCGCGCCTGGGCGACCATCTCGTCGCGGCTGAAATGACGGCTGACGTGGTACCACTCGCGGCGCCCGTCAACGATCTGGCCGCGGGCATGGAATTCCAGCGCGCGCCGCACGCCGGGCGTGTTGCGTACCTTGTTGATCAGTTGCTGGCTGAGCACCAGCGGCTTGTTGTTGAGCTGGTACGGGGTCTGTGCACGATCGGCGGCCAGGAACCCGTAGAAGTCGCGCTCTCGCGCTACCGTCTTGTACAGCAGTGGAATCTGCGGGTTCTTCGGCTGCGCCAGCTCCAGGCTGCGCGCCTGCCAGTAGCGCCAGCGGTTGGTGGTGGCCAGGTCCTGGGGCAGGCGTTTGGTCAGCTCGTAGGCATCTTCCCAGCGGCCCAGGCGCAGCAGCAGGCGCAGGCGCCATTCGGTCACGGTGTTGTCGCGCAGCTCGGGGTCGTACTGGGTCATCAGGCCCAGGGCGCGGGGGTCGTAGCGCCGTGCCAGGGTAAGGCCGATTTCGCGGGCGATCGCCACCTTCTCGTCGCGGGAGAAATGCATGCGATTGGCGTAGTCGTCGAGCAGCGCCATGGCCCGCCCCGGGTCCTGGCGCGCCAGGCGGCGCAGGCCCAGGCTGACCACGTCGGACATCGCTTCGTTGACCGGGGTGAAGCGCCCGGGGTTGTTGAGCAGTTCGGGCTTCTGCGCCACATCCACCAGCAGACGGCCTTGCGGGCCCAGGGTGTTCAGGCCTTTGATCAGGGTGTTGGCCAGGGCGTAGTTGCGCGCCTGGGCCGCGAGCTTGATGCGCTCCCAGCGCTTCTGTTCGGTCAGCTGGCCCTCGGCGGCCCAGCGGTCGAACAGCACGTCACAGGCCGCCGGCTGCGACTTGCCCACCAGCCACAGCTTGTCGGCGGTGGCGTAGCCCTCGGCGCGCAGGTTGTGGCTGAGCTGATACTGGCCGTTGAGGCAGTCGAGCTCGGTGAAGTTCAGCTTGGGGTCGTAGTACTTGACGAAGGGTTGCCAGTCGCCGCGCTCTGCCAGCCAGCGCAACCAGCGCAGTTTCATCCAGTTGGCCTGGGGCAGGTCGCCATGCTCGGCAAGAAACTTCTCGATCTCGGCGTTGCTGGCGCTCTTGAGGCGCGCCGTCAGTTCGTCGTAGGCCAGGTAGGGCTCCAGCGGATAATCACGCAGGGCCTGTTCGTAACGGCGGTAAGGGCCGCTGTCGCCCTTGGCCAGGGCACGCTTGGCTTCATCGTAGTACTGGCGTTGCTGGGTGAGGTCGGCGGCCTGGACGGTGCTGGCCGCGGTGGCGGAAAAAAGCAGACAGGATACGAGGCTGAGCAGGCTGCGGCGCATGATACTTCCGGACAGTTTGACCAAAACGAGTGTCGGCGGCGCCAGCACTGGTGGGATTACGTGCTTAAGCTTAGCCGTTTGCCGGGGGCGGAAGAAAGCATTGTGCTTGTATCGGCATGTAATGCAGGACTGCGGTCGGCACGCCGGTCGCGCTTAATGTGAAGCAGGCGCAACTCAGGTAGAATGCGCCCCCGGTTTTTGGAGAAGATCATGACCCTGCTCAAATTAAGCGATGTGTCCCTTGCGTTCGGCGCCATGCCGTTGCTGGACAAGGTGTCCTGGCAGATCGCCCGTGGTGAGCGGGTCTGCATCATCGGCCGCAACGGCACGGGCAAGTCGAGCATGCTGCGCCTGGTCAAGGGCGACCAGAAGCCCGACGAAGGCGATGTGTGGCGTGCCCCGGGCCTGAAGATCGGCGAGCTGCCGCAGGAACTGCCGGTGGCCGACGGGCGCACCGTGTTCGATGTGGTTGCCGAAGGCCTGGACGGTGTCGGTGCATTGCTCGCCGAGTATCACCACCTGAGCCAGAACATTCACACCGACGCCGACCTGGAAAAGCTCATGCACGTGCAGAGCGACCTTGAGGCGCGCGATGGCTGGCGCTTGCAGCAACTGGTCGACAGCACCCTGAGCCGCCTGCAGCTGCCGGCCGACAAGACCCTGGCCGAGCTGTCCGGTGGTTGGCGTCGGCGTGTGCTGCTGGCCCAGGCGCTGGTGTCCGAGCCCGACCTGCTGCTGCTCGACGAACCGACCAACCACCTGGACATCGGCGCCATCGCCTGGCTTGAAGATGCCCTGAGCGGTTTTGGCGGCGCCGTGCTGTTCATTACCCACGACCGTTCCTTCCTGCAGAACCTGGCCACGCGCATCCTCGAACTGGACCGTGGCGGGTTGATCGACTGGAACGGCGACTACGCCAGCTTCCTGGTGCACAAGGAAGCCGCGCTGGCTGCCGAAGAGACTGCCAACGCGCTGTTCGACAAGAAACTGGCCCAGGAAGAGGTGTGGATCCGCCAGGGCATCAAGGCCCGGCGTACCCGCAACGAAGGCCGCGTGCGCGCCCTGAAGGCACTGCGTGTGGAACGCAGCGAGCGTCGCGAGCGCCAGGGCAAGGCCAACATCCTGCTCGACGTGGCGGAAAAGTCCGGCAAGCAGGTGATGGTGCTGGAAAACGTCAGCTTCGCCCACCCCGACGGCCCTTACCTGGTCAAGGATTTCTCGATGGTCCTGCAGCGCGAGGACCGTATCGGCCTGCTGGGTGCCAACGGTACCGGCAAGACCACGCTGCTCAAGCTGATGCTGGGCGACCTGGAGCCAAGCTCGGGCAAGGTGGAGTCGGGCACGCGTCTCGAAGTGGCCTACTTCGACCAGTTGCGCCATCAGCTTGACCTGGAAAAGACCGTGATCGAGAACATGGCCGAAGGCCGTGACTTCATCGAGATCGATGGGCAGAACCGTCACGTACTGAGCTACCTGGGCGACTTCCTGTTCAGCCCCCAGCGTGCACGCACGCCGGTCAAGGCGTTGTCCGGTGGCGAGCGTGCGCGCCTGCTGCTGGCCAAGCTGTTCAGCAAGCCGGCCAACCTGCTGGTGCTCGACGAGCCGACCAACGACCTGGACGTGGAAACCCTGGAGCTGCTCGAAGAGGTGCTGGCGGGCTTCAAGGGCACCGTGCTGATGGTCAGTCACGACCGGGCGTTCCTCGACAACGTGGTCACCAGCACCCTGGTGTTCGAAGGCGAGGGCAAGGTGCGTGAGTACGTGGGCGGCTATCAGGATTGGATTCGCCAGGGCGGTTCGCCCAAGCTGCTCGGCGTGACCGAAAGCAAGTCGGGCAAGTCCGAGCTCAACAGTGCGGTGGTCGAGGCCGTTGCACCCGAGCCTGCGGCAGCGCCGGTGGTCAATGAAGGCAAGAAGAAGCTCAGCTACAAGCTGCAGCGCGAGCTGGAGGCGCTGCCGGGGCAAATCGATGCCCTGGAGCAGAAGATGGCTGCGGTGCAGGCGGAGATTTCCGATGCAGGCTTCTATCAGCGGCCAATCGACCAGACCACCGCCGTGCTGGCCAGCCTCGAGAAGCTGCAGGGCGAGCTGGACACACTGGTGGAGCGTTGGGCCGAGCTCGACAGCTGATATGAAGAAGGCCCGCTGTGTCCAACAGCGGGCCTTCTGGTATCAGTCGGCCTTCTTCTGCAGGCGTACCGCCAGCACATCGCACGGTGCGCCGTGCAGCACGTCATTGGCGGTGGAGCCCAGCAGCAGCGCCAGGCCGTGGCGGCCATGGCTGCCGACCACGATCAGGTCGCACTTCTGGTCCTTGGCCAACTGGTGAATCTCCTGGCGAGGCTGGCCGTAGGTCAGGTGGGAATCGCCGCGGTTGATCTCCGGATACTTGTTGAACAGGCGGTCCATGCGCTCCTTGGCCTGGTCGAACTGTTGCTGCTGCAGTTGCGACAGGTCCATCGGCACGTCGCCGCCGAAGGCCATGGCCATGGGCTCGACGATATGTACCAGGGAAACCTTGGTGCCGTTGGGCGTGGCCAGCTCGCGAGCGCGCTTGATCACCGGGTCGCATTCTTCGGTCAGGTCGACGGCGACCAGAATGTGTTCGTAGGGCATGAGGGCTCTCCTGACAATCGCGATAGTTAAAGTATGGTCGGTTTCAGGCTGATCGCATCGATGTCGGCTAACCAGCTCATTTGCAAAGTCTTTATAGGAATAACAGATATGACGTTCTGGGTAGTAGTGTCAATCCTTGCGCTGATGCTCAGCCCCATGGTCTGGCTGTTGCCCTCGCGTCGCACCAGCGGGCGCATGGCCCTGCGCCTGGAGGCGCGGCGCATGGGGCTGGCCATGCAGCTCACCCCGCAGACCTGGCCGCACTGGCTGCCCGAAGAGCCGCCGCACACCTGCGCGCAGTATCATTGTGCGCGCCGTCGCGGGCATGCCGACAGCTGGAGCTACTGGCAGGTGACACCAGGGGTGTGGCTCAACCAGTGGCGCGAGCCCTGCGAGGATGCGCGCGTGCTCGAGCACCTGTCGCGCCTGCCGGCGAGTGTCTACAAGGTCGAGGCCAACCCGCAGATGATCGCGTTGTGCTGGGGAGAGAAGGGGGATGCCGCTGCGTTGCAGGACATTGCCCGGTTGCTCAAGGCGCTGGCGTGACCCGTGAGTCGTGTGATTGAACGCCAGGGCCAGCCCCATGGCGGGGCCGGCAACTGAACAAAAAAGGCCAGGCAGGCCGGAAACTTCTTCGATGCCCTCAGTGTAGCTGCGCTTTATCCCTTCGCTGCTTCTCTCATGCGTATCCATGGCCGATCACCTGCATGAATGATGGCCAATCACCTACAGGCTGAACCCGCACCCCTTCGCTCAAAATGACCGTAAAGTCGCGTTTTGCTCGTTCTTTTGGGTATTTGACAACGGCAGGCTTTTCGGTGAATGTGTCCGTACCCAAATCAAACGGGCGTATGAATTGAGCGTTTGTATGTCACATGACGCTCGCAGAATCCCGACTATCGCGCTGACGGGTGTGCCTGGTGCCGAATTTCGTGCCAGCGTTCGGCGTGTACAGTTCAGCTTCCATATCGTGGAGATCAGTTGATGATTTACGAAGGTAAAGCCATCACGGTTAAGGCTCTTGAAAGCGGCATCGTCGAACTGAAGTTCGACCTCAAGGGTGAGTCCGTCAACAAGTTCAACCGTCTTACCCTGAATGAGTTGCGTCAGGCCGTAGACACCATCAAGGCAGATGCGTCGATCAAAGGTGTGATCGTCAGCAGCGGCAAGGACGTGTTCATTGTCGGCGCCGACATCACCGAATTCGTCGACAACTTCAAGCTGCCGGATGCGGAGCTGGTTGCAGGCAACCTCGAAGCCAACAGAATCTTCAGCGATTTCGAAGATCTCGATGTACCGACTGTTGCCGCGATCAACGGCATCGCGCTGGGCGGCGGCCTGGAAATGTGCCTGGCGGCCGACTTCCGCGTCATGTCGACCAAGGCCAAGATCGGCCTGCCTGAAGTCAAGCTGGGCATCTACCCGGGCTTCGGCGGTACCGTACGCCTGCCGCGCCTGATCGGCGCCGACAATGCCATCGAATGGATTGCCGCCGGCAAGGAGAACCGCCCTGAAGACGCACTGAAAGTCGGTGCCGTCGATGCAGTGGTGGTCCCGGAGAAACTTCAGGAAGCTGCCCTGGAACTGATCAAGCGCGCCATCAGCGGCGAGCTCGACCACAAGGCCAAGCGCCAGCCGAAGCTGGAAAAGCTCAAGCTCAACGCCATCGAGCAGATGATGGCCTTCGAGACCGCCAAGGGTTTCGTGGCAGGTCAGGCAGGCCCGAACTATCCGGCGCCGGTCGAAGCCATCAAGACCATTCAGAAAGCCGCCAACTTCGGGCGTGACAAGGCACTGGAAGTCGAAGCCGCCGGCTTCGTCAAGCTGGCCAAGACCTCGGCAGCCCAGAGCCTGATCGGCCTGTTCCTGAACGATCAGGAACTGAAGAAAAAGGCCAAGGCCTACGACGAGATCGCCCAGGACGTGAAGCAGGCCGCCGTACTCGGTGCCGGCATCATGGGTGGCGGCATCGCCTATCAGTCGGCCTCCAAAGGCACGCCGATCCTGATGAAGGACATCAACGAGCACGGTATCGAGCAGGGCCTGGCCGAAGCCGCCAAGCTGCTGGTCAGCCGCGTGGACAAGGGCCGCATGACCGCCGCGAAAATGGCTGAAGTGCTCAACGGCATCCGTCCGACCCTGTCCTACGGCGACTTCGGTCACGTGGACCTGGTGGTGGAAGCCGTGGTCGAAAACCCCAAGGTCAAGCAGGCCGTGCTGGCCGAGGTCGAAGACCAGGTCAAGGCGGACACCATCCTGGCTTCCAACACCTCGACCATTTCCATCAGCCTGCTGGCCAAGGCCCTCAAGCGTCCGGAAAATTTCGTCGGCATGCACTTCTTCAACCCGGTGCACATGATGCCGCTGGTGGAAGTGATCCGTGGCGAGAAGTCCAGCGAACTGGCGGTGGCCACTACCGTTGCCTACGCCAAGAAGATGGGCAAGAACCCGATCGTGGTCAACGACTGCCCGGGCTTTCTGGTCAACCGCGTGCTGTTCCCGTACTTCGGCGGTTTCGCCAAGCTGGTGAGCGCCGGTGTGGACTTCGTGCGCATCGACAAGATCATGGAAAAATTCGGCTGGCCGATGGGCCCGGCGTACCTGATGGACGTGGTCGGCATCGACACCGGCCACCACGGCCGCGACGTGATGGCCGAGGGCTTCCCGGACCGCATGAAGGATGACCGTCGTTCGGCCATCGACGTGCTCTACGAAGCCAAGCGCCTGGGCCAGAAGAACGGCAAGGGTTTCTATGCCTACGAGGCCGACAAGCGCGGCAAGCAGAAGAAGGTTGCCGACCCGTCGGTGCTCGAAGTGCTCAAGCCGATCGTCTACGAGCAGCGTGAAGTCAGCGACGAGGACATCATCAACTGGATGATGATCCCGCTGTGCCTGGAGACCGTGCGCTGCCTGGAAGACGGCATCGTCGAGACGGCGGCCGAGGCCGACATGGGCCTGGTCTACGGCATCGGTTTCCCTCCGTTCCGTGGCGGTGCACTGCGCTACATCGATTCGATCGGTGTGGCCGCGTTCGTTGCCCTGGCTGACCAGTACGCCGACCTGGGCGCGCTGTACCACCCCACCGAGAAGCTGCGCGAGATGGCCAAGAACGGCCAGAGCTTCTTCGGTTAAGCGCCCAACGACTAGAGCGAGAATATTGTATGAGCTTGAATCCAAGAGACGTCGTGATCGTCGACTTCGGTCGTACGCCGATGGGCCGCTCCAAGGGCGGCATGCACCGCAACACCCGCGCCGAAGACATGTCGGCGCACCTGATCAGCAAGCTGCTGGAGCGCAACGTCAAGGTCGACCCGAGTGAAGTCGAGGACGTGATCTGGGGCTGCGTGAACCAGACCCTGGAGCAGGGCTGGAACATCGCGCGCATGGCTTCGCTGATGACCCAGATCCCGCACACTGCGGCCGGCCAGACTGTCAGCCGCCTGTGCGGTTCGTCGATGAGCGCGCTGCACACGGCTGCCCAGGCGATCATGACCGGCAACGGCGATGTGTTCGTGGTCGGCGGTGTCGAGCACATGGGCCACGTGAGCATGATGCACGGCGTGGACCCCAACCCGCACATGTCGCTGTATGCGGCCAAGGCCTCGGGCATGATGGGCCTGACCGCCGAGATGCTGGGCAAGATGCATGGCATCAGCCGTGAGCAGCAGGACGCCTTCGGTCTGCGTTCGCACCAGCTCGCCCACAAGGCGACGGTCGAAGGCAAGTTCAAGGACGAAATCATCCCGATGCAGGGCTATGACGAGAACGGCTTCCTCAAGGTCTTCGACTACGACGAAACCATTCGCCCGGACACCACCCTGGAAAGCCTGGCGGCGTTGAAGCCGGCGTTCAACCCCAAGGGCGGCACCGTGACAGCGGGTACCTCCTCGCAGATCACCGACGGCGCCTCGTGCATGATCGTGATGTCGGCACAGCGTGCCCAGGACCTGGGCATCCAGCCGCTGGCGGTGATCCGCTCGATGGCGGTGGCCGGCGTGGACCCTGCGATCATGGGCTACGGCCCGGTGCCGGCAACCCAGAAAGCCCTCAAGCGTGCGGGCCTGAGCATTGCCGATATCGACTTCTTCGAGCTCAACGAAGCCTTCGCTGCACAGGCCCTGCCGGTGCTCAAGGATCTGAAAGTGCTCGACAAGATGGATGAGAAGGTTAACCTGCACGGCGGCGCAATCGCCCTGGGTCACCCTTTCGGTTGCTCCGGTGCGCGGATTTCCGGCACTCTGCTCAATGTCATGAAGCAGAATGGCGGTACCCTGGGTGTTTCGACCATGTGCGTCGGCCTTGGTCAGGGGATCACCACCGTCTTCGAACGCATCTAAGCGTTTCGTTGTCGGAAGCCGGGGCCTTGTGCCCCGGTTTTTTGCTTTTTGCAGATTTTTTTTCAAGAGGGTTGGCAGCATGCAGATACAACCAGGCGTATACCGGCATTACAAAGGGCCTGAGTATCGTGTATTCGGTGCGGCGCGCCATTCCGAGACCGAGGAGTGGGTGGTGTTCTACCAGGCCCTGTATGGCGATTTCGGCCTGTGGGTACGCCCGCTTTCGATGTTCACCGAGTCGGTCGAGGTTGACGGCGAGCACGTGCCGCGCTTTGCTTTGGTCGAGGCCGAACCCGAGCTGTTTTCGCGTGCCGATGCGCAAGTGGGCTAACCTTCGGCGCTTGACCTCACTCTGTTGCCACTATATATAGCGGTGCCACGTCAGGTACCTGCCGTGTTTTTATTTTCGTTATTCAGGAATTTTCCGATCCATGGGCAAATCGCTGGTCATTGTGGAATCCCCGGCTAAGGCCAAGACCATCAACAAGTACCTGGGCAACCAGTACGTGGTGAAGTCGAGTATCGGCCATATCCGAGACCTGCCCACCAGCGGTTCCGCCAGCAAGGAGCCTGCTGCCAAGCGCGGCAAGGCTGCTGCCGGCGAGGCACCCGCGCTGTCGCCGAAAGAAAAGGCGCGCAAGCAACTGGTGGCGCGCATGGGCGTCGACCCGGACCACGGCTGGAAGGCCAAGTACGAGATCCTTCCGGGCAAGGAAAAGGTCATCGAGGAGTTGCGCCGCCTGGCCAAGGATGCCGACACCATCTATCTCGCAACCGACTTGGATCGCGAGGGGGAAGCCATTGCCTGGCACCTGCGCGAAGCCATCGGTGGGGATGACAGCCGCTACAAGCGCGTGGTGTTCAACGAAATCACCAAGAAGGCCATCCAGGAGGCCTTCTCCCAGCCGGGCGAGCTGGACATCGACCGTGTCAATGCACAGCAGGCGCGTCGCTTCCTCGACCGCGTGGTGGGCTACATGGTCTCGCCACTGCTGTGGCAGAAGATCGCCCGTGGCCTGTCGGCCGGCCGGGTGCAGTCGGTGGCCGTGAAGCTGGTGGTGGAGCGTGAGCGCGAGATTCGCGCGTTCATCCCCGAAGAGTACTGGGAAGTGCACGCCGACCTGGGTACTGCCAAGGACGCCAAGGTGCGCTTCGAGGTGGCTCGCCAGAACGGCGAGGCCTTCAAGCCGCTCAACGAAGCCCAGGCCATGGCTGCGCTGGAGAAGCTCAAGGCTTCCAGCTACACCATTGCCAAGCGTGAAGACCGCCCTACCAGCAGCAAGCCCTCGGCGCCGTTCATCACCTCGACCCTGCAGCAGGCGGCGAGCAATCGCCTCGGCTTCGGCGTGAAGAAGACCATGATGATGGCCCAGCGTCTTTACGAAGCCGGCTACATCACCTACATGCGTACCGACTCGACCAACCTGTCGGTCGATGCGGTGGAAATGGCGCGCAGCTACATCGAAAGCGAGTTCGGCAAGAAGTACCTGCCAGAAGCGCCGATCGTCTACGGCAGCAAGGAAGGCGCACAGGAAGCGCACGAAGCGATCCGACCTTCGGACGTGGCCACGCACCCGACCAAGCTCAGCGGCATGGAGCGTGATGCCGAGCGTCTGTACGAGCTGATCTGGCGCCAGTTCCTGGCCTGCCAGATGCCGCCGGCGCAGTACCTGTCGACCACCGTCAGCGTCACGGCGGGCGAGTTCGAGTTGCGTGCCAAGGGCCGTATCCTCAAGTTCGACGGTTACACCCGTGTGTTGCCGCAGCAGAGCAAGCCGGGCGACGACGATGTACTGCCGGAAATGAACCAGGGCGAAGTGCTCAAGCTCATCAAGCTCGACCCGAGCCAGCACTTCACCAAGCCGCCGGCACGTTTCTCGGAAGCGAGCCTGGTCAAGGAAATGGAAAAACGCGGTATCGGTCGCCCATCGACCTACGCGGCGATCATCTCCACCATCCAGGACCGTGGCTATGTGACCCTGCACAACCGCCGCTTCTACTCCGAGAAGATGGGCGACATCGTGACCGAGCGTCTGTCCGAGAGCTTTTCCAACCTGATGGACTATGGCTTCACCGCCGGCATGGAAGAGAACCTCGACGATGTGGCCCAGGGCGAGCGCGACTGGAAAAACGTGCTGGACGAGTTCTATGGCGACTTCAGCAAGAAGCTGCAGCTGGCTGAAGATGCCGAAAAGGGCATGCGTGCCAACCAGCCGACCCCGACCAACATTGCCTGCAAGGAATGCGGCAGGCACATGATGATCCGCACAGCCTCCACGGGTGTGTTCCTCGGTTGCTCGGGCTACAGCCTGCCGCCCAAAGAGCGTTGCAAGGCCACCGTGAACCTGGTGCCAGGTGACGAGATTGCCGCCGACGACGAGGGCGAGTCCGAGTCGCGCGTGCTGTTGGGCAAGCACCGCTGCCCGATCTGCGCCACGGCGATGGACGCCTACCTGCTCGACGAGAAACACAAGCTGCACATCTGCGGCAACAACCCCGATTGCACGGGCTACGAGATCGAGGAAGGCAGCTACCGCATCAAGGGCTACGAGGGCCCGAGCCTTGAGTGTGACAAGTGCGGCAGCGAGATGCAGCTCAAGACCGGTCGTTTCGGCAAGTTCTTCGGCTGTACCAACCCGGAGTGCAAGAACACCCGCAAGCTGCTCAAGAGCGGCGAGGCGGCGCCGCCGAAGATGGACGCGGTGAAGATGCCCGAGCTCAAGTGCGAGAAGGTCAACGACACCTATGTGTTGCGTGACGGGGCTTCGGGTCTGTTCCTGGCCGCCAGCCAGTTCCCGAAGAACCGCGAGACCCGCGCCCCCCTGGTGATGGAGATCGTGCCGCACAAGGACGAGATCGATCCGAAGTATCACTTCCTCTGTGAAGCGCCGAAGAAGGACCCGGACGGTCGCCCTACGGTGATCCGCTACAGCCGCAAGACCAAGGAGCAGTATGTGCAGACCGAGGTCGACGGCAAGCCGACCGGCTGGCGAGCGTTCTATGACGGCAAGGCGTGGAAGGTGGAAGACAAGCGCTAAGCGATAGAATCGGCTACAAGAGGCTGCATCTGGTGATCCTGGACGCAGCCTTTTTTTTAGTCATGTCAGCGAACGGTTGTGAGGTTTGATAGGGACGTTTCTCCGCCAGGGCTGTACACCATCGAGCAGAGGCAAGCAGATGAGTCAGGAAATGTTGGAAGCAGGGCCGCAGTCGGCCAGAATCCTGTCGGTGTTCGATTTCGATGGCACGCTGACCCGCCGTGACAGCTTTGTACCTTTTTTGAGGTTCGCTTTCGGCAACGGCTTTTTTGCTCGCCGCATGCTGCGGATGATCTGGCCAAGCCTGCGCTATCTGGGGCGGCGGATCAGCCGCGATGAACTCAAGGCCCAGTTGATCCAGACGTTTCTTGCGGGTGTGAAAGAGCAATGGGTCGCGCAGAAGGCGGTGGCGTTCAAGTCGCAGGCGTGGGCCCAGCTGATGCGCCCGCAGGGCGTGATTTCGGTGAAACAGGAACTGGCCTCTGGTGCCGAGGTGACGATCTGTTCGGCATCGCCGGCGCTGGTGCTCAAGCCCTTTGCCGAACAGTTGGGCATCAAGCTGATCGGCACCGAGCTGGAGGTGATCGATGGCGTGCTGACCGGCAGGATCAGTGGAGACAATTGCCGCTGCGAAGCCAAGGTTCTGCGCCTGGAGGCGGTTTACGGGGTGCTGACGCAGTACCGCATGCGCGCCTGGGGCGACACGCGGGGCGACCATGAGCTGCTGGCCGCGGCTCAGGACGCACACTGGCGGCACTTTCATCCCGCGTGGCAGCGTGGCCGCCTGCGCATCGAAAAGATCTACGGCCCGGTCACCCCGGCCACGCCGAAAGACTCGGCTGCAACCACGGTTGGCGGTTTGCCGCGCAACGATGACCGCAAGGGCGGTTGAGCCTCACGCCTGCGGTGATTCAGCTTGCGTGCCTGCGATCCATCACAGAAACTGAGCCCCCCGCCTCACACTCCCTCGGAGCGCGCCTCGATGGCCCAGGAACTCTATACCCGTACCAACCAGAAGATCTATTTCGCCGGTCTGGCCCTGGAGGCACTGGGCAAGGCGCAGGACAGTCGCGCCATGAACGCCCAGGCGCAGACCCAGGCCGAGCGGGAGTCTGCGCTGTTTCACCTGTATGGTGCGCTGTTGGGGCTGTGTCATGAGATCGGTGGCTATTATCGCTTGCCCCAGGCCGGCGCGCTGCGTGCCGAGCAACTGCTGAGCCGTGAAGTACTGGCGACCATCGCCATTCCCGAGCTGGCTGAACTGGTCGAACTTGCCGAGCAGCCTGAAACCTGGCTGGCGCAACTGCTCAGGGCTTATGCCGATTTGTTCCGACCACCTGTCGCGAGCAAGGCGCCCAAAGGTGATGTGACCCAACCGTTGATTCAGGCGGTGAGCCTGGATGAACCCGAGGCGCCAGCGCTGTCGCGCGAAGAACTGGAGAGCTGGCGGCAGAATCTCAAACGCCTCGTGGTGCGTTTTCGCGAAGGTCTGAGTGAGTGCTGATCCTGCCAGTGGCTGGTACAATGCCGGCCTTTCCTGGAGAACAGTCTTTTATGCCCACGTCCTTTCTAGAAATTGTAGAGTTGCCTGACGGTCGCATCGAGTTGCGCCGCGCCGAGGACGAGGGGTCGTTGGTAACCCTGGATTTTTCGGAAGATGCCAAGGCGTTCCTGCAGGGCCAACACGTCGAGGTAGCCAAGGCCATGCTCAGCGTTGGTGTGCAGATGGCCGGCAAGTTGGTTGAAGGCGAGATCGAACAGGAACATGCAGGCCCACGGGTTCTGCACTGACCGTCAGTATCCGGCTTCCTCGTCCTGAGGAAGCCTGCTGCATACCCTTCGAGCGTTCAGCGAGTATCAGCCCAGGCGGATATTCAGGCTTTGTGCGTCACCCGCACGGGCAGCATTGGTCAGTTGCAGGCGGGCGCCGTTGCTGACCGGATTGAACCAGGTGACCACCGTATGGCTGCGCCCAAGGCGCAGGGCGTCACAGGCCAGTTGCAGCGCACTCTGGTTGCCGCGAGGCTGCAGCAGCAGTATGCGTTCGCGGTTGAGCCCTGCGTCCCTCAGCCAGGCCTGGGTAAGGCTGCCGGGTGGGGCGATCAGGGTAAGCCAGCGGGCGTCATGCTCTTCACTCAGTTCGCTCAGGTCGCGTAGCACCGGTGCCAGCAGGCTTTGGCAGTGCTCCAGCGCGCCACGCAAGGACAGCTCGCTGAATGCCTGCGGCTTGTTGCTTTGCCGGGCGGGCTGCCTGGTTTTGACCCGCGGCAGTACCGGCTGGGCCAGGAATGCTTCGAACAAGGGCAACTGTGCTTGCTGTGGTACGTGGGGGAACTGCATGACGCCTCCTTATTAGCGGCGGATAACGCCGACGCTCAAGCCCTCGATGACCAGGTCCTGCTCTTTCAGGTTGACTTCGATAGGGGCGAATTCGGGGTTCTCGGCGATCAGCCAGACCTTGTTGCCTTCCCGTTTGAAGCGCTTGACCGTGACTTCGTCACCCAGGCGGGCTACGACGATCTGACCATTGCGCGCTTCGCGGCAGGTGTGTACGGCCAGCAGGTCGCCGTCGACGATGCCGACGTCCTTCATGCTCATGCCGTGCACGCGCAGCAGGTAGTCGGCGCGAGGGTGGAAGAAGGCCGGGTTGATGGCGCAGGATTCCTCGATGTGCTGCTGGGCGAGGATAGGGGCACCCGCGGCCACGCGGCCAATGATGGGCAGGGCGTTTTCATCGGGCTTGCTCTCGAGCCCCGGAATGCGGATGCCGCGCGAGGCACCAGGGGTCATCTCGATTGCACCCTTGCGGGCCAGTGCCTTCAGATGCTCTTCGGCGGCGTTGGGGGATTTGAACCCCAGTTCCTGGGCGATTTCCGCGCGGGTGGGCGGGAAGCCGTTGTCTTCGAGGCAGCGCTTGATGAAAGCCAGAATCTCAGCTTGGCGTGGCGTCAGTTTTAGCATGTCGATCGCTCTGTCTTTTTATACAGTGACTGGGATTATATACAGTGATAGCGGCAAGCTACAAGCGGCAAGCTCCAGGCGTGCCCGCAGCTGCCTGCCGCTTCCGGCTTGTGGCTTGTCGCTGCCTTCAATACCATGACCGGCCGGGCACAAAACGCCCGTGCGTACTTGACAGAACCCTGCCTTGAAACGTATGTTTCAAACAAGTGTTTGTCTCGCGGAGTAGTCATGGCCCAGTCGGAAACCGTTGAACGCATTCTCGATGCTGCCGAGCAGTTGTTCGCGGAAAAAGGTTTTGCCGAAACCTCATTGCGGCTGATCACCAGCAAGGCCGGCGTCAACCTGGCGGCGGTGAACTACCATTTCGGTTCGAAGAAGGCGCTGATCCAGGCGGTCTTCTCGCGTTTTCTAGGGCCGTTCTGCCAGAGCCTGGAGCGTGAGCTCGAGCGGCGCCAGGCGCGCCCCGAGCACAAGCCCAGCCTTGAAGAACTGCTGGAGATGCTGGTCGAGCAGGCGCTGGTGGTGCAGCCGCGCAGCGGCAATGACCTGTCGATCTTCATGCGCCTGCTGGGCCTGGCCTTCAGCCAGAGCCAGGGCCACCTGCGTCGTTACCTCGAAGACATGTACGGCAAGGTGTTCCGCCGCTACATGCTGCTGGTCAACGAGGCCGCGCCGCAGATTCCTCCCCTTGAACTGTTCTGGCGCGTGCATTTCATGCTCGGCGCTGCAGCGTTCAGCATGTCGGGCATCAAGGCCCTGCGCGCGATTGCCGAGACCGATTTCGGGGTCAATACCTCGATCGAGCAGGTCATGCGCCTGATGGTGCCGTTCCTGGCCGCCGGCATGCGTGCCGACAGCGGGGTCACGGACGAGGCGATGGCGGCGGCGCAGTTGCGTCCGCGCAGCAAGACCAGCCACGCCCCGGTGCCGGCAAAGGCCTGATTCCCCGGCTGGGCGGCACAGCCGGCTTCGGCTAAGCTAGCGCCCATGCCTATTCTCGATTTGCTGCACATTTCCATCGCCGACCAGTGCCTTTATGGGTTCGCCCAGGGGCGACTGGCGGTGCGTCTTGCGGTGTCCACCGCACTCAATGGCCCGGGCGAGCACAACGGCTCCGGTTGTACACCGCGCGGGCTGCATCAGGTGCGTGCGAAGATCGGCGCGGGCCTGCCCCAGGGCGCGGTGCTGCGCGGGCGTCGCTGGACCGGCGAGGTCTGGACGCCCGACCTGCACGCGCAGTTCCCTGGGCGCGACTGGATTCTCTCGCGCATTCTCTGGCTCAGCGGCCGCGAGCCGGGGCGCAACCGCCTCGGGCCCGTGGATACGTTCCGCCGCTATATCTACCTGCACGGCACGCCCGACAGCGAACCCATGGGTGTGCCGTTGTCCCACGGCTGCATACGCCTGCGCAACGCCGACCTGGTAGCGCTGTTCGACCGGGTGCCTGTGCATTGCCCGGTACAGATCGAAGAAGCCGCCTGCCCCCAGTGGGCGAGCGCGCCCCTCAACTGAAGGATCATTTATGAGTACCCGCCTGCAAGGCTCCCTGATGGTCGACGTGGCCGGCACCTGGCTGACTGCCGAAGACCGCCACCTGCTGCGTCAGCCCGAAGTGGCCGGCCTGATCATCTTTGCCCGCAACATCGAATGCCCGCGCCAGGTGCGCGAACTGAGTGCGTCTATCCGTGCCGTGCGCCCGGACCTGATCCTGGCCGTGGACCAGGAGGGTGGTCGCGTACAGCGCCTGCGCCAGGGCTTCGTGCGCTTGCCCGCGATGCGTGCGATTGCAGACAACCCCAATGCCGAGCGCCTGGCCGAACACTGCGGCTGGCTGATGGCAACCGAAGTGCTGGCGGTAGGGCTCGACTTGAGCTTTGCCCCGGTGCTGGACCTTGACCACCAGCGCAGCGCGGTGGTTGGCAGTCGCGCCTTCGAGGGTGACCCGCAGCGCGCCACCTTGCTTGCCGGTGCCTTCATTCGCGGCATGAACGCGGCGGGCATGGCGGCCTGCGGCAAGCACTTCCCGGGGCATGGCTGGGCCGAGGCGGATTCGCATGTGGCGATACCCACCGACGAGCGCAGCCTGGAGCAGATCCGCGCAGCCGACCTGGTGCCGTTCACGCGCCTGAGCGGGCAGCTGGCGGCGGTGATGCCGGCGCATGTGATCTATCCACAGGTCGACAACCAGCCGGCCGGCTTCTCGCGGCGCTGGCTGCAGGAGATTCTGCGTGGCGAGCTGGGCTTTGACGGGGTGATCTTCAGCGATGACCTGTCGATGGCCGGTGCGCATGTGGTGGGGGACGCCGCCAGCCGTATCGAGGCGGCGCTGAGTGCCGGTTGCGACATGGGCCTGGTGTGCAATGATCGGGCGGCTGCCGAGCTTGCGTTGTCCGCGGCGCAGCGGTTGAGGGTGAGGCCGTCGCCGCGGATCGCGCAGATGCGCGGGCAGGGTTTTGCGCGTACCGATTACCGCCAGCAGCCCCGCTGGCTGGAGGCGCTTGGCGCGCTGAAGGATGCACAACTGATCGACTGAGGTCCTGCGCCGGCAAGGCTGGCTCCTGCAGGTGCTGCGATACCTGTAGGAGCCGGCCTTGCCGGCGAAAGGCTCAACTAATTTTCGCGGCCTGCCGCTTCCCGGGCAACGGCGCAAACAGCGCATCAATGTCTTCATCCGCCAGCTTCCAGTCCCCCGCCTGACGCCCCTCCAGCAAGCCTGCAGCCAGCGCTGCCTTCTCCTGTTGCAACTTCTGGATCTTCTCTTCCACCGTGCCCCGTGTAATCAGCTTGTAGACGAACACCGGCTTGTCCTGGCCGATGCGGTAGGCGCGGTCGGTGGCCTGGTTTTCGGTGGCCGGGTTCCACCACGGGTCATAGTGGATCACCGTGTCGGCCGCGGTGAGGTTGAGGCCGGTGCCGCCCGCTTTGAGGCTGATCAGAAACAGTGGCGTCTGCAGGCTCTGGAACTGCTGCACCGGGGTGCGCCGGTCGCGGGTTTCACCGGTCAGCAGGCTGTAGCGGACGCCACGCTTGTGCAGCTCCTGCTCGATCAGTTCGAGCATCGAGGTGAACTGCGAGAACAGCAGGATGCGTCGCCCTTCGCTGAGCAGTTCGTCGAGCATCTGCATCAGGCTGCCCAGCTTGCCCTTGTCCGAATGGGTGGTTCTTGGCGCAATGCTTTTGACCAGGCGCAGATCGCAGCACACCTGACGCAGCTTGAGCAACGCATCCAGAATCACGATCTGGCTGCGTGCCGCGCCGTTGCGGGTGATTTCCTCGCGGACCTTCCTGTCCATCGCCACCCGCACCGTTTCGTAGGTGTCGCGCTGCGCGTCGCTCAGCTCCACCCAATGCACGATCTCGGTCTTGGCCGGCAGTTCGCGGGCCACCTGTTCCTTGGTGCGGCGCAGCAGGAATGGCTTGATGCGCGCGGCAAGATGCGCCATGCGCTCGACGTCGCCATGGCGTTCGACAGGGGTGCGGTAATCGCGGCTGAAGGCCTTGCTGTCGCCCAGCCAGCCGGGTAGCAGGAAGTGGAAGATCGACCACAGTTCGCCCAGGTTGTTTTCCATCGGTGTGCCGGTCAGGCACAGGCGCTGGTTGGCCTGGATCTCGCGCGCCGCTTCGGCGGCCTTGCTGTTGGCGTTCTTGATGTTCTGCGCTTCATCCAGAATCAGCAGGTGCCAGGGCTGCGCGGTGAAGTGAGCCAGGTCGCGGGGCAGCAGGGCGTAGGTGGTCAGTACCAGGTCGTACTGGTCAAGGTCGGCGAAGTGTCGGGTGCGGCCGGGGCCATGCAGGGCCAGCACGCGCAGCTGCGGGGTGAAGTGCTGCGCCTCGTCGAGCCAGTTGGGGATCAGGCTGGTCGGCATCACGGCCAGGGCAGGGCGCTGCAGGCGCCCCGCGTTCTTTTCGGTGAGCAGGTGCGCCAGGGTCTGCAGGGTCTTGCCCAGGCCCATGTCGTCGCCCAGGATCCCGCCGACCTCCAGTTCGCGCAGGGTCTGCAACCAGTTCAGGCCTTCGAGCTGGTAGGGTCGCAGCGTGGCGTTCAGGCCCTCGGGGGCGGCGATGTCGGTACGCCTGGACTCGCGCAGGCGGCGGGCAAAGTCGCGTACCCGGTCGCCGCCGCGCCAGGTCAGCGCCATGTCGTCGATGCTGCTCAGGCGCGCGGCATCCGGCGCTGCCAGGCGCAGCGAAGGCCCGCTGTCATTGCCCAGGTACAGCTCGCCCAGGGTGGCCATCAGCGGCTTGATGCGTGCGTAGGGCAAGGCCACGCGCAGCGCCGGGCTGTCATGGCGGGCGCGGTTCAGGTCGATCAGAAGGTGCTCGTCGTCGCTGCGCCGGGCCAGTTCGCTGGGGCGCAGCAGTTCGGGGTTGCTGCGCAGCAGGTGCAGCACGATCGGCAGCAGGCTGTGGCGCTGGCCGTTGACCACGATGCCCAGCTCCAGGTCGAACCATTCGCGCCCCGGCGCTTCCTCGACATCGGCGTACCAGTCGTCGATGTCATGCAGGTTGAAGGCGAAGTCGGGCCTCACTTCCACCTCCCAGCCGGCTGCACGCAGGGTATCGATGCCGGTGCGGGCGAACTGCAGCCAGGCCTGGTCGTCGGCCATCTGCAGCATTTCGCCGGCGCTGTCGGGCAATGCCTTGCTCTGGCGCGTGGCAACGCTGAAGCCCATTTTCTTCAAGGTCTGGCGCAGCGCCTTTTCGGCGTCTGGCTGACGCTGGATACGCTGGCGGACGTTGCCGTCGATACGGATGACTTCGCTGCTGCTCTTGTCGCTGGTGCGCTGCCCGTCATACGTGAACGCCAGTGCCGCACGGTGTTGCAACTGGCGCTGCATCTTGCCGGTCTTGGGCATGTAGGCGGTGAATTCGTAGCTGCCCAGGGTGAGGTGCGCAACAGCCGGTACATTTTCGATGACCTGGTTCTGGTAGGTCGCCGTGGCTGGAGGCGGCGGAAAGTCGTTGGCCGTCAGCCGCTCCGTCAGGGTGTACAGCGCCGCTGCGCAATGCTTGCAGTTCTGGCGGACAGGGCAGCTGCAGGTGGCGATCAGGAGGGGGTGAACGTCGCCTTCGATCAGCAGGGTCTGCCGGTAGAGGTTGCCGCCGGACCCGTGGCACAGGGTGGTCGCGCCCTTGTCGTCAACCGAAACGAGCCTGACGCGCTTGTTGTCTGCATAGTCAAGCCCTCGGGTGAGGGTCTTGGGGCCGAATTGTTCGCGCCAGAGCTTGCTCTTGAGCGCGCGCTGCAGTGTGGTCGACATGGCTCTACTGTTCCATCATCTCCGCTTCAGCAGGAGAGGTGGTGCGTGTGCCGGCGGCGATCACTTTGAACAGTACCGCCAGGTGCCCGCCATCGAGGAAGGTCAGTTCGTTGTTCTTCACCGAGCTGTTGACCTGCCTGAGCTGTTCGCTCTGGATCACGCTGCCATTGCCATCGAGCTGGTTGACCCAGAAGTTGGCCTGCACTTCGATGAAACGGCCCTGCCTGAGGCTGACATTGCCTTCGACCGGGAAGTGGCCGAACTGCTCCTGGCCCTCGCTGATGGCAACCCGCGACGGTTCGCTGCCTACCTGCTGCTGCCAGGCCTTGTGCAGCAGCACGGTGTAGTTGCTGTCGGCGGCCAGCTTTTCGGCCTGTGCGGTCAGCACCGGCTTGCGCACGTCGTAGTCGCTGGGGGCCTTGGCGCCCTGGCGCCAGTCTTCCGGGGCGAACTGGCTGGTGATCGCGGGCACTGCATTCTGGCGCAGCAGGAACATCTCGACCTGGTACTGGCTGTCGGCAAAGGCGGCCGGCGCAATCAGCGCCAGCAGCAGGGTCAAGCTACGAATTGCACGCATGGATCATCCTTCAAGCAGGTTTCGGGGCGAGTCGTTCGAACAGCGCCTCCACTGTAGTAAAGCGTTCATCGGCGCGTTCCATGGGCACCATGAACTTGAACATCGTCGCGCCTTCGAACTTGTAGCGCTTGGGCTGGCCCTGGATCAGCTTGATCAGCACCAGCGGGTCGACCGGGGTCTCGGCCTCGAATTCCACCCGTCCGCCTTGCGGGCCGGCGTCGACCTTCTTGATGCCCAGCTTCTCGGCCTGCAGCTTGAGCAGGGTCAGGCGCACCAGGTTCTTGGTCGGCTCGGGCAGCAGCCCGAAACGGTCGATCATCTCCACCTGCAGATCCTTCAGGCCATCTTCGTCCACCGCCGAGGCGATGCGCTTGTACAGGATCAGGCGCGCATGCACGTCGGGCAGGTAGTCCTCGGGGATCAGTGCCGGTACGCGCAGGTTGATCTCCGGGCCGCCGCCCAGGGGCTGGTCGAGGTTGGGCTGGGTGCCCTTGCGAATCGCCTTGACGGCGCGTTCGAGCATTTCCATGTAGAGGGTGAAGCCCACCGCCTGGATCTGCCCGCTCTGGCCTTCGCCCAGCAGTTCGCCGGCGCCGCGGATCTCCAGGTCGTTGGTGGCCAGCACGAAGCCTGCGCCCAGGTCCTGGGTATTGGCGATGGCCTCCAGGCGCTTTTCGGCGTCGGGGGTGATCTGCTGGCGTGGGGGCGTCAGCAGGTAGGCATAGGCCTGGTGGTGGCTGCGCCCCACACGGCCGCGCAACTGGTGCAACTGGGCCAGGCCGAACTTGTCGGCACGCTCGATGATGATGGTGTTGGCGCTGGGCACGTCGATGCCGGTCTCGATGATGGTCGAGGCGATCAGCACGTTGAAGCGCTTGTGGTAGAAGTCGCTCATCACCTGTTCGAGTTCGCGTTCGCGCATCTGCCCGTGGCCGATACCGATGCGCGCCTCGGGTACCAGTTCGGCGAGGTCGGCGGCGCACTTCTCGATGCTCTTCACGTCGTTGTGCAGGTAGTACACCTGGCCGCCACGCAGCAGTTCGCGCAGCAGCGCCTCCTTGATGGTGCTCTTGTTCTGCTCCATCACGAAGGTGCGCACCGACAGCCGGCGTGCCGGCGGGGTGGCGATGATCGACAGGTCGCGCATGCCCGCCACCGCCATGTTCAGCGTGCGCGGGATCGGCGTGGCGGTCAGGGTCAGGATGTCGACTTCGCTGCGCAGCGCCTTGAGCTGCTCTTTCTGGCGCACGCCGAACCGGTGTTCCTCGTCGATGATGACCAGGCCCAGGTCCTTGAACTTGACGTCGTCCTGCAGCAGCTTGTGGGTGCCGATGACGATGTCGATCTTGCCTTCGGCGAGGTCCGCCACGGCGGCACCGACTTCCTTGGCCGACTTGAAGCGGCTCATCACTTCGACGGTTACCGGCCAGTCGGCAAAGCGGTCGCGGAAACTGTTGTAGTGCTGCTGGGCGAGCAGGGTGGTGGGCACCAGGATCGCGACCTGGCGCCCGCCGTGCACGGCGATGAAGGCGGCACGCATGGCCACTTCGGTCTTGCCGAAGCCGACATCGCCGCACACCAGGCGGTCCATCGGCTTGGCGGCGAGCATGTCCTCGCGTACCGCTTCGATGGCCGACTGCTGGTCCGGGGTTTCCTCGAACGGGAAGCCGGCACTGAAGGTGGCGTAGTCCACCGACGGGTCGGCAAACGCATAGCCCTTGCGCGCGGCGCGCCGGGCATAGATGTCGAGCAGCTCGGCAGCCACGTCGCGCACTTGTTCGGCTGCCTTGCGCTTGGCCTTCTGCCAGGTCTCGGAGCCCAGACGGTGCAGCGGTGCCAGCGCATCGTCGCTGCCGGTGTAGCGCGCGATCAGGTGCAGGTTGGCCACCGGCACGTACAGCTTGGCGCCTTCGGCGTATTCAAGGGTGAGAAACTCGGCGGCCTGGCCGTCGATCTCCAGTGTCGCCAGGCCCAGGTAGCGGCCCACGCCATGGTCGATATGCACCACCGGGGCGCCTTCGCGCAGCTCGGTAAGGTTCTTGATCACCGCGTCGTTGTTGACGTCGCTGCGCTTCTCGCGCCGCCGCCGCTGCATCACGCGCTGGCCGAACAGCGGGCTCTCGGCAACCAGTGCCAGGGCCGGATCGTCCAGCAGCAGGCCGTCGTCCAGTGGTGCGATGGTGATTGCCAGGCGCTGCTTGCTGGCGACGAACTCGTGCCAGCCATCGACGGTTTGCGGGCGCAGTTTCAGGCGTTCGAGCAGTTCCAGCAGCACTTCGCGGCGCCCGGCCGATTCGGCGGTGAACAGCACGCGGCCGGGGAATTGCTCGAGAAACCCCGACAGCGCCGCCAGGGGCTGGTTGGCCTTGGCTTCGATGGCGAGGTTGGGCAGCGTCTGCGCGGCAAAGCGCTCGCGGCCGGGGCCGGCGTCGATGTCGTCCTGGCTGACCACCACCCGTGGCCAGCCCTTGAGCCGGGCGAAGCAGTCTTCCACCGGCATGAACAGCTCGGCAGGCGGCAGCAGAGGGCGGTTAGGGTCGATGCGCCGCTCTTCATAGCGGTTGCGTACATCGCTCCAGAAGTGCTCGGCGGCCTGTTCCACACCGGGCAGGGAGAACACCTGGGTGTTTTCCGGCAAGTAGTCGAACAGGGTCGAGGTTTCCTCGAAAAACAGCGGCAGGTAGTACTCGATGCCGGCCGGCACGATACCGCTGCTCAGGTCCTGGAAGATCGGGCTGCGGCGAAAATCCACGTCGAAGCGTTCGCGAAAGCGCGCTTTGAAGCGGGTGACTTCGTCTTTTTGCAGCGGGAACTCGCGGGCCGGCAGCAGGCGTACCGAGTCGACCTTGTCGATCGAGCGCTGGCTCTCCGGGTCGAAGGTGCGCAGGGTCTCGATCTCGTCATCGAACAGGTCGATGCGGTACGGCAGCTTGCTGCCCATCGGGAACAGGTCGATCAGGGCACCGCGCACGGCGAACTCGCCATGCTCGTACACGGTGTCGACGCAGCGGTAGCCGCTGGCCTCCAGGCGCGTGCGCATCTGTTCAACATCCAGCTTCTGGCCGATGTCCAGCACCAGGCTGCTGCCCAGCAGAAAGCGCGTGGGCGCCAGGCGGTGCAGTGCGGTGGTGATCGGCACCACGAGGATGCCGTGGTCCAGCTCCGGCAACCGGTACAGGCTGGCGATCCGTTGCGAAATGATGTCCTGGTGCGGCGAGAACAGGTCGTAGGGCAGGGTTTCCCAGTCGGGGAACGGCAGCACGGCCAGTTCCGGGGCGAAGAAACGCAGCTCCTGCTCCAGCCGGTCGGCGCTCTGGCTGTCGGCGGTCAGCAGCAGGGTGAAGCGCTTCGCGGCGCTGGCGGCCTCGGCGATGGCCAGGCTCAGGGCGGCACCGGGCAGGTTGCCCCAGGTGTGTTTGCCGGCACTGGCCGGCAGGTGAGGTAGACGCAGAACAGGCACGGGAGGTCGAGCTCCAAGCGTTGCGACAAAACGCCGATTGTACCGGGCGCGGGGCATTGCTGTCAGGTTTCAGCCGCCTGAATGTGGGGCCCGGATCATGCCGTGCGGCGCCGGCGACAGGCGCTCATTGCTCGAAGCGACGCGGGGCGTCATAATGTAGCCCCTTTTTTCTGTCCCTACATGTGGAAGGTTCCCGTGACTCAGAAGCCCGACCAGTGTCTTGGTGAGTGGATCGATCGTGAAGCGCTTGCAGAAGCGATGATCCCGCTTATCGGTCAGCTCTACCGCAATAACAATGTGGTGAGCTCGATCTATGGCCGTAGCCTGATCAACCGTTCGGTGATCGCGATCCTCAAAGCCCACCGCTTTGCCCGTCATCGCCAGACCGACGAAACCGAACTGTCTGTCCACGAGACATTCCCGCTGCTCAAGGCCATGAGCGAGCTCAAGCTGGGCGCCGCTTCGGTCGACCTGGGCAAGCTGGCCAACAAGTTCAAGCAAGAAGGCAACGGCCGCAGCGCCGAGCAGTTCGTGCGTGAAGAAATGGCCGATGTGGTTGGCCAGCAGAACGCCTCCGCACGCAAGGGCACCGACGTGGTCCTGTACGGCTTCGGTCGTATCGGCCGTCTGCTGGCGCGTATCCTGATCGAGAAGACCGGTGGTGGCGACGGCCTGCGCCTGCGTGCCATCGTGGTACGCAAGGGCGCCGAGAACGACCTGATCAAGCGTGCCAGCCTGCTGCGTCGCGACTCGGTGCACGGTCCGTTCGATGGCACCATCACCATCGACGAAGAAAACAACACCATCACCGCCAACGGCAACCTGATCCAGGTTATCTACGCGAAGAACCCGAGCGAAGTCGACTATACCCAGTACGGTATCGAGAACGCCCTGGTGGTCGACAACACCGGCGTCTGGCGCGATGCCGACGGCCTGGGCCAGCACCTGGCCTGCCCGGGTGCCGCACGCGTTATCCTCACCGCACCGGGCAAGGGCGCGCTGAAGAACATCGTGCACGGTATCAACCACGCCGACATCAGCCCTGACGACAAGATCATCTCGGCGGCTTCCTGCACCACCAACGCCATCGTGCCGGTGCTCAAGGCAGTCAACGACAAGTTCGGCATCGTCAACGGTCACGTCGAAACCGTTCACTCGTACACCAACGACCAGAACCTGATCGACAACTTCCACAAGGGCAGCCGCCGTGGTCGTTCCGCTGCGCTGAACATGGTCATCACCGAGACCGGCGCCGCCACTGCCGCCGCCAAGGCGCTGCCAGTGCTCAAGGGCAAGCTGACCGGTAACGCGATCCGCGTTCCGACGCCGAACGTCTCGATGGCGATCCTGAACCTGAACCTGGAAAAGGCCACCAGCCGCGACGAGATCAACGAGTACCTGCGCCAGATGGCCATGCACTCGGACCTGCACAAGCAGATCGACTTCGTCAGCTCGCAGGAAGTGGTTTCCAGCGACTTCGTCGGCTCGCGTCACGCCGGTGTGGTCGATGCCGAGGCCACCATCTGCAACGACAACCGCGTTGTACTGTACGTTTGGTACGACAACGAGTTCGGTTACAGCTGCCAGGTAGTGCGCGTGATGGAAGACATGGCCGGGGTCAACCCGCCAGCGTTCCCACGCTAAGCATTACGTTGCGTTGATAGAACGGGAGCCTGCGGGTTCCCGTTTTTTTTGGCTTCAGAAAAGGAGGCGTCGTGTGAAAAAGGGATGGGCTGCGCTGCCTGCCCTGGTGGCATTGCTGGTCGGTTGCGAGCACAGGGATTCGATCGAGCGCATCAGTGGCCCGACCATGGGCAGCAGCTACACCGTGCAGTACGTGCGCAAGGCCGGCGGCCCGACGCCTGGGCAGGTGCAGCAGGAGGTCGAGGCGATCCTGCAGGGCATCGACCAGCGCTTCTCCACCTACCGCAGCGATTCACTGGTGGGGCAGTTCAACCAGCTGCCCGCCCACCGCTGCCAGGCGATGCCGGCCGACGTGCTGCAGCTTGTGCGGGTAGGTGAGCAGCTCTCGCGCCAGAGTGACGGGGCCTTCGATCTCACGGTGGAGCCGCTGCTCGACCTGTGGGGCTTCGGGCCCCAGGCGCGTGAAGAGAAGGTGCCCGATGCCCGGCGGCTGGCGCAGGTGCGCGAGCGGGTGGGGTATACCCACTTGCGTATCGAAGGCCAGCAACTGTGCAAGGACGCTGGCGTCGAGGTCGACTTCAACAGCATCGCCGCCGGGCATGCGGTCGACCTGATCGTGGCACGGATGCAAGCTCTGGGGGTCGAAAGCTTTCTGGTGGAAGCTACCGGTGAGCTCAAGGCAATGGGGCGCAAGCCCGATGGCAGTGCCTGGCGCATTGCACTCGAACTGCCGCGCGACGATCTGCAGATAGCCCAGCAGGTGTTGCCGCTGGAGGGGTACGGGGTGTCCACGTCGGGTGACTACCGCAATTATTTCGAGGAGAATGGCCAGCGTTATTCGCATACCTTCGATGCGCGCCTGGGCACCCCGGTTGCCCATGCGTTGGCGGCGGTGACGGTGCTGGCGCCCACTGCGCTGATGGCTGACGGGTACTCGACCCTGTTGCTGATCCTGGGCCCGGAGCAGGGTTGGCGCTTCGCGCTCGAGCATCGGATTGCGGCAGTGTTCGTGAATCGGGTCGAGGGTGGGTTCGTTTCCCGGGCTACGCCAGCATTCAACAGCATTGCGGGGAAATGAAAGGCTTCGCCAGCAAGGCGGCCTACATGTAGTGCAGAGAAAAATAGCCTACGACGCGACCAAGGGTTAATGTGCGCGGCGTTCAAGCTTGATTAGACTGCACCCGAATTTTTGCATGGCGCCGATGGCGGCATGATGTAGCCCCGGAGGTCAATCTGGCATCCGGGCCTGTTCTGAAGGAGTACGCATGGCTGTCTACAACTACGACGTAGTGGTGCTGGGTTCCGGCCCGGCAGGAGAAGGGGCGGCAATGAACGCCGCCAAAGCAGGACGCAAGGTAGCGATGGTCGATAGCCGTCGCCAGGTCGGCGGTAACTGCACCCATCTGGGCACCATCCCGTCCAAGGCCCTGCGTCACTCGGTGCGCCAGATCATGCAGTTCAACACCAACCCGATGTTCCGGGCCATCGGTGAGCCGCGCTGGTTCTCCTTCCCCGACGTGCTCAAAAGCGCCGAGAAGGTCATCTCCAAGCAGGTCGCCTCGCGCACTGGCTACTACGCCCGCAACCGCGTTGACGTGTTCTTCGGCACCGGCAGCTTCGCCGACGAGCAGACCATCGAAGTGGTCTGCGCCAACGGTGTGGTCGAGAAGCTGGTAGCCAAGCACATCATCATCGCCACCGGCTCGCGCCCGTATCGCCCGGCCGATATCGATTTCCACCACCCGCGCATCTACGATAGCGACACCATCCTGAGCCTGGGTCACACCCCGCGCAAACTGATCGTGTACGGCGCCGGCGTCATCGGCTGCGAGTACGCCTCGATCTTCAGCGGCCTGGGCGTGCTGGTGGAGCTGGTGGACAACCGCGGCCAGCTGCTGAGCTTCCTGGACTCGGAAATCTCCCAGGCCCTGAGCTATCACTTCAGCAACAACAACATCACCGTGCGCCACAACGAAGAGTACGAGCGCGTCGAAGGCCTGGACAACGGTGTGATCCTGCACCTGAAGTCGGGCAAGAAGATCAAGGCCGACGCCTTGCTGTGGTGCAACGGGCGTACCGGCAACACCGACCGCCTGGGCCTGGAAAACATCGGCGTGAAGGTCAACAGCCGTGGCCAGATCGAAGTGGACGAGGCCTACCGCACCTGCGTGCCGAACATCTATGGTGCCGGTGACGTGATCGGCTGGCCAAGCCTGGCCAGTGCCGCCCACGACCAGGGCCGCTCGGCCGCCGGCAGCATCGTCGACAATGGCAGCTGGCGCTTCGTCAACGACGTGCCGACCGGCATCTACACCATTCCGGAGATCAGCTCGATCGGCAAGAACGAGCAGGAGCTGACCCAGGCCAAGGTGCCGTACGAAGTGGGCAAGGCGTTCTTCAAGGGCATGGCCCGGGCGCAGATCGCCGGCGAGCCGCAAGGCATGCTCAAGATCCTGTTCCACCGCGAGACGCTGCAGATCCTCGGCGTGCACTGCTTCGGCTACCAGGCCTCGGAGATCGTGCACATCGGTCAGGCGATCATGGGCCAGCCGGGCGAGCAGAACACGTTGAAGTACTTCGTCAACACCACCTTCAACTACCCGACCATGGCCGAAGCCTATCGGGTTGCCGCCTACGACGGTCTCAACCGGCTTTTTTGAGCGGCTCCGGCCGGTGGCCTGAGCCGGCCGGGGAGACCGATTTCAGCGATTCTCGAGGGTGGCGCTGGCCAAACCGGGAAAGTCTGTAATCAGGCTGTCTACGCCGAAGTCGGCGAGTCGGAGCATCAGCGCCGGCTCGTTGACTGTCCACACCGACACATGCAACCCCTGACGCTGGGCCTTGGCCAGGCGCTCGGGGGTGCAGTGCGTCCAGTTCAGCGCCAGCAGTTCGCAACCGTAGTTCTGCGCGACCTTCAACGGGTCGAGCCAGGTGTATTCCGCGACCAGCCCGCGGGACACGTCCGGGGTCAGCTCCAGGGCGGCGCCCAGCACCTCCCGCGAGCTTGAGGTGATGGTGACCTTGTCCAGCAGGCCGAAGCGCTGGGCCATTTCGCGAATCGCCAGCACCGTGGTGGCAGCGCGGGTGCGCGAGGCACTCTTGACCTCCAGCTGCCAGTGGTCGAAATCACATTTCTCGAACAGCTCTTCCAGGCGTGGAATCGGGCAGGGGTTGACCCAGCCCGGGCCGCCCTTGCGCGCATCGTAGGTCACCAGGTCGGCGGCGCTGTGCTCCACCACCTTGCCGCCACGGCCGGTGGTGCGCTTGAGGCTGGGGTCATGAATGACCATCAGCTCGTTGTCGGAGGACAGGTGCAGGTCCAGCTCGCAACGGCGAACGCCGTGGCTCAGGCATTGCTGGAAACTGGTCAGGGTATTCTCGGGGGCTTCGCCCTTGGCGCCGCGGTGGCCGTAAATCAGGGTCACGTTCGTTCCTTCAAGCAAGACGGAAAATCAGGAGGCAGGCGGGGTGTTCTGTTCCAGTGCCTGGCGGCGTTGCAGTGCCTGTTTCTGCAGGATATAGCGCGCCAGCAACTGGCGCTGGGCGTCGGTCATCTCGACGAATTCGGCGCCGATGTCGAACAGGCCGTCAGCGGCCTTGTCGCAGTGGGTCACCTTGGCCCGCAGCAGCAGGCCCAGGGCCTGGGGCATCAGCACCATCTTCACCGAGACGCGGCTGCCGGCGGTGATGGCCTGGGCCTGGTGCACCTCGACGCCACCTTCGGAGAGAGTCACCGGGCGCGCCTCGCCGATCTGCCCCAGCAGGGTTTGCGCAACCACGGCGCTGAGCAGGTCGATGCGTTTGTTCTGGGCCTTGAGAAAGGCTGCCAGGGTGCGGTCCTTGTCACTGAGCTGGCGCAGCAGGTGCTGGGACTCGAACTCGCTCAGGTGCAGTTCGCTGAGCAGGTTGAAGAGCGGTGAAGCATCTTGCAACAACTCGCCGCCCAAGGCCTCGGCGGCGCTCAGAGGGGTAATTTCCAGTGCGATCCTGTCCTCGATACGGTAGTATTCGCGGCGATCTTCTTCATCTAATGTCGACATGGCGAACCCATGGTAGCGGCGGTGGTCTGAGTGTAAAGCTGCTATTCAAGCCCCGCCACAAGGACGTTCCTCTTTCCTCCGAACAAGCCCCGACATGTTCAGACCTCTTTTCGTATTTATCGGTACGCGTTACACCCGTGCCAAACGTCGCAATCACTTCGTCTCGTTCATTTCGCTGACCTCGATGATCGGCCTCGCCCTGGGCGTGGTGGTGATGATCGTGGTGCTGTCGGTGATGAATGGCTTCGATCATGAAATGCGTACCCGCGTATTGGGCATGGTGCCCCATGCCACCCTCGAGACCGGACAGCCGATCAGCGACTGGCCAGCCCTTGCCGATACAGTAAAGCAGAACCCGGCGGTGCTGGCGGTGGCGCCGTTCACCCAGATGCAGGGCCTGCTGACCCATGACGGCAAGGTACAGAAGGTGCTGCTCAACGGTATTGACCCGGCGCAAGAGCGCAAGGTGTCGATCATCGACGACTTCGTGCGCGAGGGTAAGCTCGACGCGCTGGCGCCGGGCAGCTTCGGCATCATGATCGGCGACAAGGCCGCAGCCAAGCTGGGCGTGGGCATCGGCGACAAGCTGACCTTCGTCGCCCCCGAGGTTACCGTGACCCCGGCCGGCATGTTCCCGCGCATGAAGCGCTTCACCGTGGTCGGCATCTTCCACGTGGGCGCCGGCGAGATCGACGGCTACCTGGGCCTGACCAACCTGTCGGACCTGTCGCGCCTGCACCGCTGGAAGGCCGACCAGGTGCAGGGCCTGCGCCTGAAGTTCGACGACCTGTTCCAGGCACCCCGCGAGGCCTGGAACATCGCCCAGAAGCTGGGCGAGCACGAGTTCTACGCCCGTGACTGGACCCGCAGCCACGGCAACCTGTACCAGGCCATCCGCATGGAAAAAGCCATGATCGGCCTGCTGTTGCTGCTGATTGTCGCGGTGGCGGCGTTCAACATCATTTCCACCCTGGTGATGGTGGTCAACGACAAGAAGGGCGACATCGCCATCTTGCGCACGCTGGGCTCCACGCCGGGCCAGATCATGGCCATCTTCATGGTGCAGGGCACCGTGATCGGCGTGGTCGGCACCCTGATCGGCGCCGTGGTCGGCATCGCCGCCGCGCTCAACGTGAGTGCAGCGATTGCCGGCCTCGAGCGGTTGATGGGGCACAAGTTCCTCAACGCCGACGTGTACTTCATCGACTACCTGCCGTCCCAGGTCATGGCCGAAGACGTGTGGATGGTCTGCGGTGCGGCGCTGGTCCTGAGTTTCCTCGCCACCCTGTATCCGGCCTGGCGTGCGGCGCGCACCCAGCCTGCGGAGGCGCTACGTTATGAGTGAGTTGGGCATGAGTGATAAAGCAGTGCTGAGTTGCCGCAACCTGGGCAAGTCCTACGAGGAAGGCCCGGAGTCGGTGCAAGTGTTGTCGGGCCTGCAGCTGGAGCTGTACCCGGGTGAGCGTGTGGCGATCGTCGGCAGTTCAGGGTCGGGCAAGAGTACCTTGCTCAACCTGCTGGGTGGCCTCGATACCCCGACCCAGGGCAGCGTATGGCTGGCCGGTGAAGAGCTGTCGGCGCTGGGCGAGCGTGCACGTGGCCTGCTGCGCAACCGCGCACTGGGCTTCGTCTACCAGTTCCACCACCTGCTGCCGGAGTTCACCGCGCTGGAGAACGTGTGCATGCCGCTGCTGATCGGCCGCACGCCGATCCCCGAGGCGCGCGAACGTGCCGAGGCGCTGCTCACGCGTGTCGGCCTGGGCCATCGCCTGACGCACAAGCCATCCGAGCTGTCCGGCGGCGAGCGCCAGCGCGTGGCGATTGCCCGGGCGCTGGTCAACCGGCCCGGGCTGGTGATGCTCGACGAGCCTACCGGCAACCTCGACCACCACACCGCACAGGGCATCCAGGACCTGATGCAGGAGCTGAGCAGCTCCTCGCAGACCGCGTTCCTGGTGGTGACCCACGACCTCAACCTGGCGCGGCAGATGGACCGTGTGCTGCGCCTGGAAGACGGGCGTCTGGTTTCGATCTGACCTGGCAGTACAGGTGGCCCGCCGTGCATGGCGGGCCCCTTGTCTCTTTTCTTTACCTGGGTGCTTCAGTTCATGTTCAGACCCTTGTCAATTTTCATCGGTGCGCGTTACACCCGTGCCAAGCGCCGCAACCACTTCATCTCGTTCATCTCGATGACCTCGATGATCGGCCTGTCCCTGGGCGTGCTGGCGATGATCGTGGTGCTGTCGGTGATGAACGGCTTCCAGCGTGAAATGAGTGCGCGGATCCTGGGCATGGTGCCGCATGCCGCCGTGCTGGGCGCCCAGCCGCTGGACAACTGGCAGGCGGTGGCCGATGCCGCGTTGAAGAACCCCGAAGTGCTGGCCGCTGCGCCGCTGACCGAGATGGAAGGCATGCTCTCCTACAAGGGCGCGATGCAGCCGATCCAGATCAGCGGCATCGACCCTGCGCAGGAAGGCAAGGTCTCGATCGTGGCCGACCACATCGTTCAGGGCCGACTCGACGACCTCAAGCCGGGCGAGTTCGGCGTGGTGGTAGGCGAGATGACGGCGCGTCGGTTTGGCCTCAGGGTCGGTGACAAGCTGACCCTGATCGTGCCCGAGGTGAGCACCGCACCCGGCGGCATCACCCCGCGCATGCAGCGCCTCAACGTGGTCGGCGTGTTCAAGGTGGGCGCCGAGCTGGATGGCTCCATGGGCCTGATCCACATGGCCGATGCGGCGAGCATGCAGCGCTGGGCGCCGAACCAGGTGCAGGGCGTGCGGCTCAAGGTCAAGGACCTGTATGCCGCGCCGCAGGTGTCCAGGGCGATAGTGGGCGAACTGGGCGAGCAGTACCGCGCCGATGACTGGACCCACACCCAAGGCAGCCTGTTCAGTGCCATGAAAATGGAAAAGACCATGATCGGCCTGCTGCTGATGATGATCATTGCGGTGGCGGCGTTCAACATCATCGCCACCCTGATCATGGTGGTGAACGACAAGGGCGCGGACATCGCCATCCTGCGTACCATCGGCGCGACGCCGGCGCAGATCATGGGCACGTTCATGGTGCAGGGCAGCCTGATCGGTGTGGTGGGCACCTTGATCGGTGGTGTGCTCGGTGTGATCGCGGCGCTCAATGTGAGCCAGATCGTCGGCTGGCTGGAGCGGGTCAGCGGGCAGCATATCTTTACCTCGGACGTGTACTTCATCAGTACGCTGCCATCGGAACTGCAATGGGGCGATGTGGCGCTGATCTGCACGGCGGGGTTGGTGATGAGCTTTCTGGCCACCCTGTATCCGGCGTGGCGTGCTTCGCAGGTCGAGCCGGCGTACGCCTTGCGGTACGAGTGATGCCACCGCTCTTGTAGGAGCCGGCGTTTCCGGCGAAGCGGACACACTGCCTGGCCATGTTCAGGCATGTCGCATGCGCCGATTCGCCGGCAACGCCGGCTTCTACAGGGCTGCGTTGTGTTCCGGCAAGTCGATCAGGAACCGCGTCCACCCCTGCGCCGATTCGGCACTGATCACCCCACCGTGCGCCTGCACGATCGAACGGGTGATCGCCAGCCCCAGCCCGGCGTGTTCGCTGCTGCCTTCCCGGCGTGCCGGGTCGGCCCGGTAGAACCGGTCGAACAGCCGCGGCAATAGCGCGGTATCGATCGGCGCCCCGCGATTGGCCACCACCAGGCGAACCCTGCCATCACCCTGCGCAATCTCGACCCGTATCTCGCCCTGTGCCGGGGTAAAGCGCAGCGCGTTGTCCAGCAGGTTGGACAGGGCCCGTCGCAGCATGTTGCGGTCTCCCGTCAGCTCGGCCAGCCCTTCGCGGCTCAGGCTGATCTGTGCATCCTCGGCCAATGGCGCGTAGTACTCGATCAAGGCATCGGCCTCCTGGTCCAGCGCCAGGGGCTCGCGATTGGGCATCAGCAGGCCGTGGTCGGCCTTGGCCAGGTACAGCATGTCGTTGACCAGTTGCGCCATCCATTGCAGTTCCTCGAGGTTGCCGTGCAATGCCTCGCGGTACTCCTCCAGGCTGCGCGGGCGGGTGAGGGTGACCTGGGTGTGGGTCAGCAGGTTGGACAGCGGCGTGCGCAGCTCGTGGGCAATGTCGGCCGAGAAGGCCGACAGGCGCTGGAAGGCATCGTCCAGACGTTCGAGCATGGCATTCATGGTGCCGGCCAGTTGCGCCAGCTCTGGCGGCATCTGGGCCTGGGGCAGGCGTGTGGTCAGCGAGCGCGCCGAAACGCCGGCTGCCACCTCGCCCATCCGGCGCAGCGGACGCAAGCCACGGCGCACGGCCCAGGCACCGAGCAGCGCGGTGGCCAGCGCCGAAAGGCCCATCGTCAGCCAGATCAGGCGCTGCATGCGTTGCAGAAAGTGCTGGTGGTGGGTGATATCCAGAAACAGAGTGAGCCGGCTGCCGCCTTCAAGCACCACGCACAGGCTGCGAAAATCCATGCCCTCGCTGCGCAGGGTGCTCAGGCCCGGTATGTCGGGTGCGTCAGGCAGGCCGGGGCGGCTGGCAAACCACTGCGCCCCGTCGCTGCCACGAATGCGCAGTGCAAGGTCGGCCTGGTGGCTCAGTTCGCCGCGCAGCAGCGGTAGCCGCGCTGCCAGGCTCGGGCGGTCGTGCACGCCAACGAGCGCCTGGCGCAGTACCGACAGACGACTGTCGAGCAACTGCTGATCGAGCTCGATGAAGTGCGCCTCGCTGGCCCGGCTGAACAGGAGCCCCGCCGTCAGTGACACCGCCGCCGTGCAGGCGGCGAACAACAGCGCCAGGCGTGCGCCCAGGGACAATCTGCGCATCACGCCGGGCGCTCCTCGAGCACGTAGCCCATGCCGCGCACGGTGTGGATCAGCTTGTTGTCGTGGCCATCGTCGACCTTCAGGCGCAGGCGCCGGATCGCCACTTCGATCACGTTGGTGTCGCTGTCGAAGTTCATGTCCCACACCTGCGAGGCGATCAGCGATTTGGGCAGCACCTCGCCCTGGCGGCGCAGCAGCAGTTCGAGCAGGGCGAACTCTTTGGCGGTGAGGTCGATGCGTGCCCCGGCGCGTTCCACCCGGCGGCGAATCAGGTCCAGGCGCAGGTCGGCCAGGTTCAGGGTGGTTTCCTGGGGCGGGCTGGCGCCGCGGCGCAGCAGGGTGCGGACCCGCGCCAGCAGTTCGGAGAACGCAAAGGGTTTGATCAGGTAGTCGTCGGCGCCCAGTTCCAGGCCATGCACGCGGTCCTCTACCGCATCGCGGGCCGTGAGGAACAGCACCGGGGTGTCGAAGCCGGCCTCGCGCACGGCCTGCAGAATCTGCCAGCCGTCACGCCCGGGGAGCATCACGTCGAGAATCAGCAGGTCGTAGTCGCCGCTCAGGGCCAGGTGCTGACCGGTATCGCCGTCGGTGGCCAGTTCGGTGCTGAAGCCGGCTTCGTTGAGGCCCTGGCGCAGGTAGAGGCCGGTCTTGGGCTGGTCTTCGATGATCAACAGTTTCATGGGCTTCTCGGCAGCGTTGGGGGCTGGGTTTATACCCTGTGGCAGGGTGCGCGGGGCAAAGCTGACAAAGTTGTAATGTTTTCGTCAGGTGGTTGCCAGCGGCAGTTTTCTACAGTGCGGGGCATGAGCTTGCACATGATAGAGGATGCACGATGAAACGCTTGATGATCGCGAGCGCCCTGGCGCTGTGGAGCCTGCCGCTGCTGGCGGCACCCGGGCACGAGTACGCCTTCGGCAAGCCGGCTGCGGCGGCGCAGGCCACGCGCACGGTGGAGGTCGTGATGGGCGACATGTACTTCGAGCCGCGCGCGCTGCAGGTCAAGGCCGGCGAAACGGTGCGTTTCGTGCTGGTGAACAACGGCCAGGTGCCCCACGAGTTCAACCTGGGGGATGCGGCCATGCACGCCCGGCACCAGCAGGAGATGCTCGCCATGCAGGGGCAGATGGATCATTCGGCAATGGGACATGGCGGCATGAATCATGGCGGTATGAATCATGGCGGTGATGATCATGGTGCGATGGGTAGCGGCGACATGCAGCATGACGACCCGAACATGGTGATGGTGGCGCCGGGCAAGCGCGCCGAACTGACCTGGACTTTCAGCCAGAGCACGCCGATCGAGTTCGCCTGCAACGTGCCGGGGCATTACCAGGCCGGCATGGTGGGCAAGCTGACTATCGCCAAATGACCAATGCAGCGCGCAAACCCGATAAACTAGACCAATTTCGTCCTTCAGGTTTGAGCCATGCATCCCGCCGCCGAACATTCGCCACTGGGCAAGTCCAGTGAATACATCAGCACCTACACGCCGTCGCTGCTGTTCCCCATCCCGCGTGCAGCCAAATGGGCCGAGCTTGGGGTCACCGCGCAAACGTTGCCGTGGTCGGGTGTGGATTACTGGAACTGCTTCGAGCTGTCCTGGTTGCTGCCTTCGGGCAAGCCGGTGGTGGCCATCGGCGAGTTCGCCATCCCGGCCGATTCGCCGGCCATCATCGAGTCCAAGTCGTTCAAGCTGTACCTGAACTCGCTGAACCAGACCGAGTTCGCCTCGGCGCAGGCGGTGCAGGCCTGTCTGGTCAAGGACCTGTCTGCGGCAGCCGGCAAGCCGGTAGGGGTGCGTATCCGCAGCCTGGCCGAGGTTCAGCGCGAGGGTGTGATGGCGCTGCCGGGCACCTGCATCGATGACCTGGAGGTCAGCATCAGCAACTACGAGCAGCCGCAACCGGAGCTGCTGCGCTGCGATGCCGAGCGTGTGGTGGAAGAAACCCTGCACAGCCATCTGCTCAAATCCAACTGCCCGGTGACCGGGCAGCCGGACTGGGGCAGCGTGACTGTCCATTACCGTGGCGCGGCGCTGGACCATGCCAGCCTGCTGACCTACCTGATCAGCTTCCGTCAGCATGCCGACTTCCACGAGCAATGCGTGGAACGTATCTACCTGGACCTCAAGCGCCTGCTCAACCCCGAAACCCTCACGGTGTATGCGCGCTACGTGCGCCGGGGCGGGCTGGACATCAACCCGTACCGCAGCACCGGGCCGGTCACCCTGAAGAACCTGCGCCTGGTTCGCCAGTAACGAAAAAGCCCCGTCCAGTGTGACGGGGCTTTCGTTTTTGCCGCAGGGTTCAGATGCCCATGCTTTGCAGGCTCTGAACGATGTTGCGCAGGGTGGCGGTCAGGCCCGGGTGCTCGACTTCGAAACGTTCGACGGCGAGGTTGACGCCGTCGACCAGGTTGTTGTCCGGGGTTACGGCCTCCAGTTCGATTTTTGCTTGGATCTGCGCCATCAGTTCGTGCAGCTCGACACGCTCCTGTTCCGAGAGCGGTGGGTTTTGCTCCAGTTGCTCGCGCAGGGCGTCGAGTTGCGCTTGAAGTTCGCGGGCAGGCATGGGTGTTCTCCCTCTATGAATAGGCTCAGACATGGACCCCGCGCGCGGGCGAAAGGTCCGTGCCTCGCTGTTCAGGTTAATCCACCCGGCGCCGCTTTGCATGACCCTGATCAATGTGCCTGTATCAGGGTTTTTCGCCCTTGAGGCGGCGCAGGCCAATATCGGCCAGGCAATCGGCCAGTTGTTCCAGCTGGTCGATCACCGAATGCACCCCCAGCCCGAACAGGTGAACGGTAGCCTTGCCTCGCTTGAGTTCGCGCTCGCGTTCCTCCAGTGCCTGCCAGGTAGCCTCGTCCAGCCCGCACAGCGAGCCGCACGAGGCCAGGCCCACGGTCCACAGCCCGGCGTTGAGCCCGGCCTGCAGCAGGCGCGGCTCGCCGCTGACCAGCACGCAGCCATCGAGCCGGTCGGCCTTGAGCTGCATCAGGGCGTGCCAGCAGGCATCCGGCGCGGGCCAGGGCGCGTGGCCGGTGGTATCCGGTCGGCGCACCCAGGCGGGCAGCGCCTGGCTCAGGTGCTGGCCCAGGGCAGCCGGCAGTTCGTCGAGCCAGGCACAGGGCACGCCGTGTTCCCGCAGCCAGTGCAGGGCGGGCAGGGCGCCTGGTGTAGGCCTGGCCGGTGCGTTGCCGGGCGCCTGGCATCGTGCGCCGAAGTCGACCAGGCAGCCGCGCAGGCCGAACAGCACGGCGGTGAAGGCGGGGGAATGGGGCATGGCAACGTCCCTGAAATAACCAGCAAGGCTAACGTCGGGGTGTGACCGTGGCGTGACGCTTTGATGACCTTCAGGCGGCTTTCACAAAATATCGACGCAGGTTGGAGGAAGCTGCCTAATCTGCCAGAGAGGCTTTATACTTGTTTCCTTTTGGCTGTCGACGGCCTGATGCCGGCGCAGTGCAATGTTTGCCTAGGAGAAATTTTATGCGTGGGATCGGTGCTGGCGTGATCGATCGTATGACCCGTGCCTGTGTCTGCGCGAGCCTGCTGCTGGCGCCGGTACTGGCCCAGGCGGCGACCGAGGAAGACCCGTGGGAGAGCATCAACCGGCCGATCTTCCGGTTCAACGACACGATCGATACCTACGCGCTCAAGCCGCTGGCCCAGGGCTACCAGTGGGTGACGCCGCAGTTTCTCGAGGACGGCATCCACAACATGTTCCGCAACCTCGGTGACGTGACCAACCTTGCCAACAACGTGTTGCAGCTCAAGCCCCACGCAGCCGGCGTGGATACCGCGCGGTTGATCGTCAACACCACCTTCGGCCTGGCCGGCTTCTTCGATGTGGGTACCAAGATGGGCCTGCAGCGCAGCGACGAGGACTTCGGCCAGACCCTCGGCTACTGGGGTGTAGGCAGTGGCCCGTACGTGATGCTGCCGCTGCTTGGGCCGAGCACCGTGCGCGATGCGATCGCCAAGTACCCGGACACCTACACCGAACCCTACCGCTACATGGACCATGTGCCCACCCGCAATACCGCAATCGCGGTGGACGTGGTGGACACCCGTGCCAGCCTGCTGTCGGCCGAGAAGATGATCCGTGGCGACAAGTACAGCTTCATCCGCAACGCCTACCTGCAGAACCGCGAGTTCAAGGTCAAGGACGGGGATGTAAAAGACGATTTCTGATCGTGATGCATGAAAAAGGCGGCCATGGCCGCCTTTTTCATGCCTGCTGTTCAGCTCATCGCAAGGATCTTGAGGCCCAGCTTCTGCTGGCCCTGGGGCTGATCGGCAATCCACACCACTTGCGTTGTGGCGTGCAGGCCCTTGAGTGAAGGGTGGTCCGAATCGATGCTGACGCTGAGGTTGTCTCCAACCTGAAAGGTTTTCGCTGCCTGTACCTGCATGCCGCTGCTCGAGAGGTCCAGGCACACCGCCGCAATCACTTGCTCGGCATGTATCAGGGTAACGTCGGTATCTACCCGCATCCTGATGAAATCACGCTTCTCGCTATAGTCGGCGTGGTTCTGGCTCATGCCTGCATCCTTCCATTGGGTTGCGATAGAAGGGGTTTTTATAACTCCCGGTGATTTGTGCTGTAAAGAGCACAGGCGACCATCGGTGCATGCTTGAAACCCCCGGCGGATGGGAGTACCGTCTGCGCCTTACAGGGCACCTCTGACATTTGCCGGGCAGGCCTTTTGTCCTACACCTGAAATGCAAGAGTGGCTAGAAGTGAATCCAGTAAGCGGGCCTCGTTTTGCCTGGCCGCCTACCCCAACCTATTTCTGGCGCCGTTTGCCCACATGCAGAAAAACAGTGCAACGCTGCTGATAATCGATGATGACGATGTAGTGCGTGCGAGCCTCGCCGCCTACCTGGAAGACAGCGGCTTCAGCGTCCTGCAGGCAAGCAACGGCCAGCAGGGTCTCCAGGTCTTCGAGCAGGAACAGCCTGATCTGGTGATCTGCGATCTGCGCATGCCGCAAATGGGCGGCCTGGAGCTGATTCGCCAGGTTACCGAGCGTGCCCCCGACCTGCCGGTGATCGTGGTGTCGGGCGCGGGCGTGATGAACGATGCCGTCGAAGCGTTGCGCCTGGGTGCTGCCGACTACCTGATCAAGCCCCTGGAAGACCTGGCAGTGCTGGAGCACTCGGTTCGCCGGGCGTTGGATCGGGCGCATCTGGTACTGGAAAACCAGCGTTACCGCGACAAGCTCGAAACCGCCAACCGTGAGCTGGAGGCCAGCCTGCACCTGCTGCAGGAAGACCAGACTGCCGGGCGCCAGGTGCAGATGAACATGCTGCCGGAGAACCCCTGGAAGGCCGGAGACCTGCGTTTCGAACACCAGATCATTCCGTCTCTGTACCTGTCTGGCGATTTCACCGATTACTTTCGTGTCGACGAGCGACGCGTGGCGTTCTACCTGGCCGACGTGTCCGGCCATGGTGCCTCCTCGGCGTTCGTGACTGTGCTGCTCAAGTTCATGACCACGCGCCTGCTGTTCGAATTCAAGCGCGCCGGCACCTTGCCCGAGTTCAAGCCGTCCGAGGTGCTCGGGCATATCAACCGCGGCCTGATCAATTGCAGGCTGGGCAAGCACGTGACCATGGTGGGCGGCGTGATCGACGAGCATACCGGCCTGATGACCTACAGCATCGGCGGCCATCTGCCGTTGCCGGTGCTGTACACCCCGGACGACACCCGGTACCTCGAAGGGCGCGGCCTGCCGGTGGGGCTGTTCGACGAGGCCACCTACCAGGATCACGTTCTGGAGTTGCCGCCGCAGTTCAGCCTCACATTGCTGTCTGATGGCATTCTGGACCTTTTGCCTGGCGACACACTCAAAGATAAGGAGGCTGCCTTGCCTGAAATCATCAAGGCAGCAGGTGGCAGCCTGGATGGGCTGCGCCAACGATTCGAATTGGCTACGCTTGGGGAGATGCCGGATGATATCGCCCTAATGGTGTTGAGCAGGAACCTTCAATGAGTACTGGAAGAATCCAGTTTGCCGAGCAGAATGGCACCTTTGTTCTGAAGTTCGTCGGTGAAGTGCGTCTGACCCTGTGTTCGGCGCTGGATGCAACGATTGAAAAGATCTTCACGGCGCTGAATTTCTCGGCGATCGTCATCGATCTTACCGAAACCAACAGTATCGACAGCACCACTCTGGGCCTGCTGGCCAAGTTGTCGATCCTGTCGCGGCAGAAGGTCGGCCTGCTGCCCACGGTGGTGACTACCCATGCCGATATCACCCGGCTTCTGCAGTCGATGGGGTTCGATCAGGTGTTCAACATCGTCGATCGTCCAATCCCGTGCCCCGAGTGCCTGACCGATCTGCCGTCCCAGGACCAGAACGAAGAGGTAGTGCGCGCCAAGGTGCTGGAAGCGCACAAGATCCTCATGGGCCTGAACGACTCCAACCGCGAAGCCTTCCACGACCTGGTCAACGCCCTGGAGCGGACCTGATCGATCCTGGCGCCCTGTAGCGGGCGCCGAACTCACCTTTTCATTCAGCCTCGCGGGGAAACTCCGTGGGCGGCGCGCCGTTGGCGTTGAGCTGGAAGATGCGCTCGGGCTGCCCCTGCGCGTTGAAGAACACCTGGCCCAGCCCGGCGCTGTTCCACAGGCGCTCGCCGGCCTTGCTGTGCGCGGGTGTACGCGGCACCACCTGCATCAGGCGGCGCTTGGTGAACCAGTTCAACGGTGATCGTGGGGCGTAGAGCCAGCGATTGAGTCGGTCGAACACATCGAGCAGCCGGCGCGGGAATTCGTTCTTGATGCCGCTGCTGGTGATCTGCCACAGGTGCGGGGCGCCGCGTTTGTGACGAATCATTACCTCGTAAACGAAGGAATAGTGCACGTCGCCCGAGAGGATCACGTAATGCCCTGGCGTGCGCGAGTGACGGAAGATATTCAGGATCACCTGCGCCGCTCCCCGGTGCGCCATCCAGTTCTCGGCGTCCACCAGCAGCGGATAGCCGCACCAGCTGAACACGCGCTGGATGGTTTCGATCAGCTTCACGCCAAACAGCGGGGCGGGGGAGACGATGATGGCCGAGGGGTGGTCCAGCAAGGCCTGCTGTAGTTCGCACAGCGCTTCCCAGTCCAGCAGCCCGGAGGGCTTTTGCAGCTTGCTCTCGCTGCGCCAGCGACGTGTGCGGGTATCGAGTACCAGCAGCGCAGGCTGGGTGGGCAGCACGAAGTGCCACTCCTGAAAGCGCAGCAGCTGTTTGATCAGGCCATCTTGCGCAGCGCGGTCGAAATAGCCGCCGTCATCGGCGCTGTGGCTCAGGGCCTGGCAGCTTTGCAGCAGCTCGCCAAACACGTCCGGGTTGTTGCCCCAGCCCTGGCAGAGCATGTAGCCGATCAGCGCGTTGCCGATGATGCGCCGCGAGAAGGCGTGCCCGTAGGCGGTTTCTTCCCATTGGGCCGAGAGGTTCCAGTCGTCCGTGATGTCGTGGTCATCGAAGATCATCAGGCTGGGCAGGTGCGCCAGTACCCGCGCCACGCCATCCAGCCCTTCGACGAAGCCCTCCAGGCAGTGCTGTTCGCGCTGGTAGCGGGCCTGGCGCTGGGTGGTCAGGCCTGATGGCATGGGGGTGTCGACCAAGGTCCAGGGCACAGGCGACCAGACCAGCAGGTACATGGCCATGATCTCGGCCAGGGTTACCAGGTGGTTGTCGGCGTTGCTGCTGGTGAAGATGGGTTTGCGCGTGCCGCCGAAAAAGCGCTCGCGCAGGGTTTCGTTGCTCTCCAGGGCTGGCAGCAGGTCGGCACGGTGATAGTAGCTGGCCGGGTGGCGGTACAGCTCGGCGCTGTTCTGCACCACGGCGCCTTCCAGGTGCTCGTGGTACAGGCCCAGCCGCTCGATCAGCCCGTGGATGGCCCGCAGCATGGGCCCGGCGACATCGTCGGCGTACACCTGGTCACCGCTCATCATCAGCAGCGCCGGGCGCTCGGCGGGTGCGTGGGGCGCGGCCAGCAGGCGGTCGGCGCACAACAGACCATCGGCGGCGGGGTGGTGCGGCTTGCGGCACGAGCCATGCAACAACTGGTCGAGGCGCTCGCGTATCACGAAGTTGGGCAGGCGGGCGCCTTCATACAGCAGGTGTGGGGCCCAGGTGGCGATGCCCTGGCCGCCGATCAGCACGTCGTAGTCGATCTGCACGTCGGTGGGCAGTGGGGTGTGCAGCTGGATATCGAGCAGGTGCACGAAGGCGTGCTGGCCGATGGGGATGACCTGACAGCTCAGGGTGTATTCGGTGGAGTGTTGCAGGTGCAGTTCGGGCTGCAACGGCTGTGAGCCGACCAGCCACAGGACCATGCGCGCAGGCTCCAGGCGGCGCAGCAACGGGCCGGCCAGTACCAGGGGCAGCGGGGTGTTTTCGGGCATTGATTACTCGAAGATGGATGGGTGCGCCTTCGGCGCTTCGCCGGCAATGCCGGCTCCTACAGTATCGTGCAGCCCTGTAGGAGTCGGCGTTGCCGGCGAAGAGGTCTGCAAGATCCAGCGTGCAAAACCGCTAATGCTCCGCCTTCACACCTTGCCTGGCAAACCGTATTTGTATCAGGCCTTTGCAGCCAACAACGCCTCGAGCTTCTCCTGATCCCGCGCAAACTGGCGGATGCCCTCGGCGAGTTTCTCGGTGGCCATGGCATCTTCGTTGGAGAGCCAGCGGAACTGGCTTTCGTCGAGTGTCAGGCGTGGCTCGCCAGCCTTGCCCGGGGTGAGCTTGCGCGCCAGGGTGCCCTGGTCATCGCTGAGCTGCTGCAGCAACTCAGGGCTGATGGTCAGGCGGTCGCAGCCGGCCAACTGCTCGATCTGGCCGATGTTGCGGAAGCTGGCGCCCATGACCACGGTGTCGTAGCCGTTGGCCTTGTAGTAATCGTAAATACGCGTGACCGACTTCACGCCCGGGTCTTCGGCCCCGACATACTCCTTGCCGGTCGATTTCTTGTACCAGTCGTAGATACGGCCCACGAACGGCGAAATCAGGAACACCCCGGCATCGGCACAGGCAGCCGCCTGGGCGAAGGAAAACAGCAGGGTCAGGTTGGTCTGGATGCCTTCCTTTTCCAGAACCTCGGCGGCGCGGATGCCCTCCCAGGTGGAGGCCAGCTTGATCAGCACGCGGTCGCGGCCGATGCCGGCCTTGTCGTACAACTCGATCAATTGGCGCGCCTTGGACAGCAGGGCAGGTTGGTCGAAGGACAGTCGGGCGTCCACTTCCGTGGAAATACGGCCCGGGATCACCTTGAGAATTCCGCTGCCCACCGATACCGCGAATGCATCGCAGGCAAGGCCCAGGTCGCCCTTGCTGTGCTTGAGCGCGTCATCGAGCAGCTCGGCATAGCCGGGCATGGCGGCGGCCTTGAGCAACAGGGACGGGTTGGTGGTGGCGTCGACCGGCTTGAGCCGGCTGATCGCATCGATATCGCCGGTGTCGGCGACGACCGTGGTGAACTGCTTGAGTTGTTCCAGCTTGGAAGTCATGAGCGTGCTCTGTCCTGTGCGGTTGGACGACATTACCCGAGCGCTGCCGGCCGCTCAAGGGCTGTGCGGCAGGCTATCGGGGAGGGTAACGATTGGAGTGTCCAGCTGCGCGCAGGTTCCTAGCGTCCTTCCAGCAGCAGCCCCGCCTGGTCGAGCAGGCCCAGGGGGTCGGTGCTCTTGTGGATGTCCACCGACAGTAGTTGGCGGAACTTGCGAGCGCCGGGGAAGCCCTGGCCCAGGCCGAGGATATGCCGGGTGACATGGTGCATGGCGCCGCCGTTCTGCAGGTGCTGGGCGATGTACGGGCGCAGCCTGGCCAGCGCTTCGCTGCGGCTGATCACCGGGGCGTCGCTGCCGAACAGCTGCTGGTCGACTTCGGCCAGTACATAAGGGTTGTGGTACGCCTCGCGGCCGAGCATCACGCCGTCGAAGGTCTGCAGGTGCTGCTGGCATTCGGCGAGGGTCTTGATGCCGCCATTGAGAATGAACTCCAGGTCCGGGAAGTCGGCCTTGAGCTGCGCGGCGACGTCATAGCGCAGTGGCGGGATCTCGCGGTTCTCCTTGGGCGAGAGGCCCTCGAGGATGGCGATGCGCGCGTGTACGGTGAAGCTGCGGCAGCCTGCGTCGCGTACCTGGCCGACGAAGTCGCAGAGCTCGGCGTAGCTGTCGCGGCCGTTGATGCCGATGCGGTGCTTGACCGTGACCGGGATCTGCACTGCGTCGAGCATGGCCTTGACACAATCGCCCACCAACCCCGGATGGCCCATCAGGCAGGCGCCGATCATGTTGTTCTGCACGCGGTCGCTGGGGCAGCCGACGTTGAGGTTCACTTCGTTGTAGCCGGCGTTTTGCGCGAGTACGGCGCAGGCGGCCAAGTCCGCCGGCACGCTGCCACCCAGTTGCAGGGCCAGCGGGTACTCGGCTTCGTCATGGCGCAGAAAACGCTCGGCGTCGCCATGCAGCAGGGCGCCGGTGGTGACCATTTCGGTGTAGAGCAAGGCATTGCGCGACAGCAGGCGCAGGAAGAAGCGGCAGTGGCGGTCGGTCCAGTCCATCATGGGTGCTACAGAAAACCTCCTGACGACCGTATTGCCTGGGGTTGTTGGGTTTTCCGCTTGAATCTGTTGCATTTCTGTATCTCTAATTGATGCCGAATTATTCAGGTTCTTGCTGGTTTTGCTTTGCTTGTTGTTACAACGTAGCAACCCCAAGCAGTCATGTAGCAAAACCCCGGGAACCATCACGCAGCGCAAGCGCAAGGACGGATCGACAGCGAAAATCGTGCAGATCCGGACCGTAAAAAAGGGTGAGACAGTCTATCAGGAAACCCAAACCCTCGACCGGATGCAACGACCCAAGCCTGGATCAGTAAGCGCGAGGCGAAACTGTATGAGGCAGGAGGTATTGAGAAGGCTAGTTGGGCGGGTGTAACAATCAAGGATACGAGCGAGCGGCACCTGAACCACGAGAAGCTGCGTTGGGCAATACCAAGCGGGCTACTCTCAACCCTATCAAGGTGAGGACGAGATCAAGCCTGCACTTACAGGCGGGCGGTGTAGGACTGGTGGCTGAGGATTTGGCCCTTGACGCAAGCTGTCAAGACCGCCCAAAGGCAATACAAACGCTTCTACACCGCGCCCAGTAGTTCAATCGGTTGGGTATATGCAATAACTACCCATCGCACAAACGCTCAGATAAGCACTGATAGATATGTTTGGGCTTTAAAAATGGCAAGATTATTATATCTTGCCATTATTTCTGTCGCTTGCTACTTACCTATTTTGTACTTCAGTGTCACCCGGTTTCCGCTATCTGCCACGTAGAGATATCCATCAATGACTTGAAGGCCATTAGGGAAGTTCAGCCTTTTTCCGTGAGGTGCAAAGCCTTGTGCTTCGCCAGCAATTGTCAAGATTTTTCCAGTGCCAGTGACCATCCTGATTTTGTGATTGAACTGGTCTGTGATAAACACGTTTCCATGTTCATCTGCGGCAAGCTTGGTTGGCGTATTAAGCTCGGCATCCACAGCCAAGCCATTGTCGCCAGCGTAAGACCCCATGCCTTGATAAATTGAATATTTTTGTTTCCCGGCAAAGCTATGTACTATTCCATTTGTATCGACTCTCAGTACGGAGTTATTCCAACCGTCCGCGATCAACACATCACCGTTCTTCAGCGCAATAGCACCGAGAGGGTGATTCAGCTTTGAAGTATTTGCCGCTCCCCCTATGACAGGAACGCCTGCACTTCCAGTTCCTATCAACGTAGTAACTTTTCCGGTAGGGCTTATCTTTCGAACCTTGTGGTTATACGTATCCGTTACGTAGAGGGTCCCATCTGCACCGAATGACATTCCAGCAATAGATTTGAAGCGAGCATTTTCAGGGTTGTCATCGTCAACATCGCCGTAGGAGTCATGGCCAGCGAATCTGCTTACCTGCCCGTTTGCATCAATCTTCATGATTCGATGTTGCTCTGATACAAACACATTGAGGTTCTTGTCTACTGCCAGTGTAGTAGGGTAGTAAAATTTCGTATTTAGTTTATCTACGTTAATCGATGCCCAGCCCTGCTCTCCAGTACCAGCCCAAACGGACGACTCGCCCGTAGCTATATCAAGTATAAAAATTCTTGGTCGCTGATTGTCGAGTATTAAAAGCTTCCCTTCACCATACTGTGCAACACTGGTAAGAGCACCTATCGCATTAGAGCTCGTACCAGTGAGCTGGGTTTTGTTTACACCATCGAACGAGTAAATAACACCTTGGTCGGAGTCGGTAATCAGTAAGCCGCCATGGTAGGGTTTGACATTTGAAATGTTAGCAAACCCAGATGCTGCAATTTTTGAGTTAAAGTTCTCGTCTACCGCGTAAAGCAATGTATGGTTTCCTACGAAAAGAGTGTTGCCAAGTTTCGCAAGTCCCTTTCCGTAACCACTTTGCATTGTAAGAACTTCTGTCTCTTTATCTTGCTTGAATTTGTAGAGTTTGTTGAGTTCCGTAACATAGGATTCATTCTCTCCTATCAGGATGTCTTTTGCTTTTTCGAATTTTTGAGTAGCTGTCGTGGTGTTGGATATTATTGTCTGAGATTTGTCGATGCAGAAAATGCCACCCTCAACAGAAATTCCTTTTACCATGCGCGTTGAGGGAAAACATAAATTTCCATTTTCGTCATATTTTAGAGAGGCTGTGTACCCGATTGGAGAGGCGGTGGCTGCTGTGCCAACGTTAGGCAGCTCCTCTCCGCCACGAATTCCGGCAATTGTCGAGACTTCACCGCTTTCTATGTTTATTCTTCTAATTAGATTGTTGCCACTGTCTGCGAAATTCAGATGCTTCTGATCGTCGGAGATAAGCAATGCCGTAGGAAGGTTGAGCATGACAGATTCTCTGGGTCCATCACCATTGAATCCTGACTCAAAAGTGCCTGCGAAGTTTTCCACTACGCCGTCTTTGATTTTTCTGATCACGTGCAAGTGCGTATCCGAAACATAGATAGTCCCATCACGTGCTTCCACTGCGTCTTCCGGGTAATTAAGCCTTGCGTTTTCCACTGGCATTGGCATGGAAGAATCAATACCAAATATTACATCACCCGAAATTATGCCTTTCGGTGCGGTGTCTTCGCAGCCGCTCAAAACTAAAACCGATGCAAATAGTAGCTTTTTCATTAATGGTCCTACCTTGGATTAACCAGAAATCGTATCAAATTTCGGGGAGATTATGAACACAGTAATGGACTGTTGTGGCGCACAAGAGAAGTACGAATCGTCCTACTGCGAACACTCCGGTCACCACCCAAGGGATGACGAAGGTGGAGGGCATCCGGCGTGGCTCTTGAAGTAGTGATCGCTGAGACAATCCGATAAGCCAGCGGGGTCCACGGGTGTTTCGGGCGATGGACGTTCTGCGCTGACACTGCGTCACACCGGCCAGCCCCAAAAACACAAGTGCGCCAGTTTACCAAGAGTCTGCAAGCTTCGCCTGCAAGCCCGTCATGCCGGCGCCCAAATGGCCGTGGGCGGGCTAGTCTGTTGCTGTCCCCTGCGCAATGTTCGGCCCACCCCCGCAGGTGAATCGAGGCGCGGTCATGAAGCCTGCCAGGAAAATCGGATTGCGCCGCAGCCTGCGACGGCTTGGGCCCGGGTTGATCACCGGCGCTGCCGACGACGATCCGAGCGGTATCGCCACCTATTCGCAAGCCGGCGCACAGTTTGGCTTCTCCATGCTGTGGACCGTGGTGCTGACCCTGCCCCTGATGATCGCGATTCAACTGGTGAGTGCACGCATCGGCTACATCACCCGTCGCGGCCTGGCCGCCAATATAAAGCAGAGCTTTCCCGCCAGCGTGCTGTGGGCCGTGGTGAGCATGCTGCTGGTGGCCAATACGCTGAACCTAGCGGCCGACATCGCAGCCATGGCCGAGGCCCTTCGCTTGCTGGTGGGCGGGTCGGCGCATATCTATGCCGTCACGTTCGGCCTGCTGTGCCTGGTGCTGCAGGTGTTCATGCCGTACCGCGCCTACGTCAGCTGGCTCAAATGGCTGACCCTGGCGCTGCTGTCGTACGTGGCGGTGGCGTTCATGGTGCACGTGGACTGGAGCGCGGTAGCGCGGGGTATCGTGTTCCCCGATATCGCATTCAACCATGACACCCTGCTGATGGTGGTGGCGGTACTGGGTACCACCATCAGCCCCTACCTGTTCTTCTGGCAGGCCGCGCAGGAAATGGAGGATGCCACCACGGGCCAGCAGGTGCCGGCAAGGCGCGAGGTGCGCCGGCACCTGCTGCGCATCCGGGTCGATACGGTGGTGGGCATGACGTTTTCCAATCTGATCGCGTTCTTCATCATCCTGAGCACGGCGGCAACCCTGCGTGCCGCCGGTATCACGGATATCCAGACCTCGGCCCAGGCGGCCGAGGCGCTGCGCCCGCTCGCGGGGGACTTTGCCTTTCTGATCTTCAGCCTGGGCATCATCGGCACCGGGCTGCTGGCGGTGCCGGTGCTGGCGGGGTCGGCCGCCTATGCCGTGGCCGAAGCGGCGGGGTGGTCGGGCAGCCTCAGCGCGCGGTTGGACAAGGGCGAAGGGCGTGCGTTCTACACCTTGATCGCCACCGCGACCGTCGGCGGGGTGATCCTGTGCTTCACGCCCACCGACCCTGTGAAGGAGCTGTTCTGGTCGGCAGTGCTCAACGGCGTGATCGCCGTGCCCATCATGGTGATCATGATGCTGCTGGCATCGCGGCCGCAAACGATGGGCGAGCACGTGATCAGGCCGCGGTTGCGCTGGCTTGGGTGGATTGCCACCGGGGTCATGGCCATCACCGTGGCCTGCATGCTGGTGACGCTGTAGAGCAGGTGCCTAGCTCGCCCACTTCGAGCCGCGAATCACCGCGCAGAAATTCCCGGGCTTGAAGGCGGGGTCCTTGTCGGCCAGCACATCCGCCTTGACGTTGCCGAAGGTGGTCTGCGGCTTGTGGCGGATGCCGTCGTAGAAGGCCTGGATGATGTCTTCCTTGAAATGCTCGCCCCGCGGGTGGGCGCTGACGATGGCTTCGCGCTCGGCAGCGCCGTACTGGCCGTGGGTCAGCCCCAGCACGTCCATCTCGACCCCTGCCGTCACCAGCGCCACCACCGGGTGCATGTGCTCGGGTATGCCTGGGGTGGTGTGCAGAGCGATGGCGGTCCATACCGTATCGATGTCCTGCTGGGCGATGCCGTGGCCGCACAGGAAGTCGCGTGCGGCATTGGCGCCATCCACTTCGAAACGCTCGCAGGCGCTGCTGTGCTGATGGGTCAGGCCCATGTCGTGGAACATGCAGCCGCAGTACAGCAGCTCGGCGTCGAACTTCAGGCCGCGCTTCTGGCCCGCCAGGGCGGCGAAGTAGAACACGCGGCTGGAATGGTGGAACAGCAGGGGCGAGGCCGTATCGCGTACCACCTCGGTGATTTCGCGGGCGAGCTGGCTGTCGGGGATCTTGATGCCGTGGATGTCGAGTGTCATGGGGCAGGCTCCGGGTTGCGGTTCGCCTACATTGTCAGCCTCGACACTGCTGTCCTCAAATGGCGTGATACGCCATATACTGCCATTTCACGTGAAATCACGACGCCTTCAGGTTCGCCCCTTCGCCATGACCAGAACCATTGCCGTACTCGCGCTGCCCGGTGTTCAACTGCTCGATGTGTCGGGCCCACTGGATGTGTTCGCCCAGGCCAATGTCGAGGCGGGTCGGCAGGTCTACACGTTGCAGGTGGTGGCGTGCGAGCCAGGGCCCATTCACAGCTCGTCCGGTGCGCGGCTGTTGCCCGACCTGGTGGCAGGTGAGCCCGGGCAGTGCTTCGACACCTTGCTGGTGGCCGGGGCGCCGGATGCGGCGCGGATGCAACTGAACAACACGCTGCTGGCCTGGATCCGCGACTGCGCGGGCCAGTCGCGCCGCTTCGGCTCGGTGTGCACCGGCGCCTTCGCGCTGGCGGCCAGCGGGTTGCTGGATGGGCGGCGGGTGACCACGCACTGGGCCGCGGCACAGGCCCTGGCACAGCGTTACCCGAGCCTGAGCGTGGAAGAGGACGCGCTGTATGTGCGCGACGGCAAGCTGCGCACAGCCGCCGGGGTCACTGCCGGGCTGGACCTGGCGCTGATGCTGGTGGAGGAAGACCTGGGCCGTGAAATCGCGCTGCGGGTAGCGGCGCAACTGGTGATGTTCTTCAAGCGCCCGGGCGGGCAGTTGCAGTTCAGCCGCAAGGGCGAGGCGCAGCCAGCCGGGCGTTCGGTGTTGCAGCAAGTGCAGCGCTGGGTGGCCGCCAACCCGCAGCTGGCGCTGACAGTCGAGGCATTGGCCGAACATGCCGGCCTCAGCCCCCGGCATTTTGCCCGGCTGTTTCATGCCGAGGTGGGCGTCACGCCCGCAGCCTGGGTGGAGTCGGCGCGGGTGGCCGCTGCACGCGCCCTGCTGGAGGCCGGTGGTGATGCGCCCAAGCAGGTCGCCGCCAAATGCGGCTTCGCCAACGCCGACACCTTGCGCCGAGCGTTCTTCAAGCACGTGGGGGTGACACCTGCCGAGTACCGCAAGCGTTACGGGCACGGCGGGGCGTAGCAACGCTCAGTCGTGCTCCTGGCCCAGGTAGAGCAGCTCGCTTTCGAACAGGTTCTCCAGCATCTCACGCGTCACCGGCTCCACCAGCGTGCCCGCATGGTGGGTGATGCGCAGGCTGGCGCCGGCCTGCTCCAGCGCATCGATGATTGCCAGCAGCGTTTGCTGCTGCGTCACCGTGCCTTGCTCGCTGGGCACCTCCAGGGCGAAGTCCGTGGTATCGAACAGCACGACCGGCGTTTGCGTGCCCACCTTGCGCATCAGCTCGCCGATGCTGTCGGCAGACCACTGGCGCAGCAGCTTGACGATCCCTGGCTTGTGGTCGGCGGCGGTGACGGCGATGGCGTATCGGGACATGGGGGCTCGCTTGAGTCGTGCAATAAAGGGCCGGCAAGGTGAATGCAAATAATGGCAAAAAGCCTTGAACCGATGACGGGTGCGGCGGTCCGACCTCAGGCCTGCTACCCTGTGGCCTTCACATTTCTCGTTTTGCCATAGGAACAGCGGGGCTATCAGATCACTGCACGTCGAAGCGTGCCAGCAATTCAAGGAGCTATTTCGTGGGAAGAACCCCCTCCAACGACACACCCGGGCATTCTCAGCCGCCGACCGTCGACGGCATTCCAGCTCCCAGCGGTGAAGTAAACCTGATCGATACCGACTACGTCGTCGGCCAGGACAATTTCAAGGGCGAGTTTTCCTTCTCGCTGGATATCCACGGCAAGGTGTTCCTCATCTCTGCCGCCACCATCTTCCTGTTCGTCATCCTCACCCTGGCCTTGCAGAACGAAGTCGAGCCGGTGTTCAGCGCCATGCGCAGCTGGTTGACCGCCAACCTGGCGTGGTTCTTCATGAGCACCGCGAACATCTTCGTACTGCTGTGCCTGGGTCTGATCGTCTCGCCGTTGGGCAAGGTGCGCCTGGGCGGGCGCGAAGCGGTGCCGGACCATTCCTATGTGGGCTGGTTCTCGATGCTGTTCGCCGCCGGCATGGGTATCGGCCTGATGTTCTATGGCGTGGCCGAACCGATGTCGCATTTCTCGGCCGCCATGGGCGGGGTCACCCTCGACGCCAACGGCGTGCGTACCGACTGGGCGCCGCTGGGCGGTGCAGGCGGTGATGCCAAGGTGGCGGCCGACATGGCGATGGCGGCCACCATCTACCACTGGGGCCTGCACCCGTGGGCGATCTACGCGATCGTTGCGTTGTCGCTGGCGCTGTTCACCTACAACAAGGGCTTGCCGCTGTCGATCCGCTCGGTGTTCTACCCGTTGCTGGGTGAGCGCGTGTGGGGCTGGCCGGGGCATGTGATCGATATCCTGGCGGTGTTCGCCACGCTGTTCGGCCTGGCCACTTCCCTCGGGATCGGTGCCGAGCAGGCGGCAGCCGGGCTCGAATACCTGTTCGCGATCCCCTCGACCAATGTCAGCAAGGTGCTGCTGATCATCGGCATCAGCATCATCGCACTGGGCTCGGTGCTGGCCGGCATGGACAAGGGCGTGAAGATGCTGTCCCAGGTGAACATGGGCCTGGCGTTGCTGCTGCTGGTGTTCATCATCGTGGTCGGGCCGACCCTGGCGATCTTCACCGGCTTCTTCAGAAACCTTACGGCGTACATCGAGTACCTGCCGGCGTTGTCCAACCCGGTAGGGCGCGAGGATGCCGAGTTCACCCAGGGCTGGACTGCCTTCTACTGGGCGTGGTGGATCAGCTGGTCGCCGTTCGTGGGCATGTTCATCGCCCGTGTCAGCCGTGGCCGCACGGTGCGCGAGTTTCTCATCGCCGTGTTGCTGGTGCCCTCGCTGGTATCGGTACTGTGGATGACCACTTTCGGCGGCACCGCCATCGATCAGACCGTGAACCAGCACTTTGCCGGCGTGACCGATGCGGTGCTGGAGCTCAAGCTGTTCGCGATGCTCAGCGGCCTGCCGCTCAAGGAGATCACCTCGTTCATCGGCATCGTGCTGGTGGCGGTGTTCTTCATCACCTCGTCCGACTCCGGCTCGCTGGTGATCGATACCATCACCGCCGGTGGCAAGGTGGATGCACCGGTGCCGCAGCGGGTGTTCTGGGCGGTGATGCAGGGCGTGATCGCGATTGCGCTGTTGCTCGGTGGCGGCTTGATTGCGCTGCAGGCGATGGCGGTGTCGACCGGCCTGCCGTTCGCCATCGTGTTGCTGCTCGGCTGTGTGTCGCTGGTCAAGGGACTGATGTCGGAGCCGCGCGGTTAAAGCCCGCCCGGCGCAGCAACTTTATTGCGGGGGCGTAGCAGCCGGCCTTGCCGGCGATGGCGTGCATGGCGCCCCTGGCCCGGCGTAGCCGGGCATCGCCAGCAAGGCTGGCTCCTGCACAAAGGGCTCCTGCACAAAGACAGTTTGCTGGCGTTCAATCCCACAGCCGCCCGATTTCCATTCCCGCTTCGAACCGATGTGCCACCTGGGCCTGCAACAGCTCGGCCGTGGCCAACGCATCGGTCAGGGCATGGTGCGCGTGATAGGGCGGCAGGTGATAGCGCGCGCGGCTGTCGGCCAGGCGTATCGAGGCTGGCGGCCGGCGCAGCAGGCGGTCCCGCCAACTGCGTTTGCCACGGTGCAGCAGCGCTTCCAGCTGCATGGTGTCGATCACCGGAAACTCCAGCCCCTCACCCAGGTGCCGTCGCACCGCATTGTCGAGAAACCCACGTTCCAGGTTGCGGTAATGCACCACCATCACATGCCCGGCCATGGCTCCCAGCAACGCGTTGAGCACATGGGGCAGGGTGGGCGCATGGCGGATGTCGCTGTGGGTGATGTGGTGGAAGGTCACCGACTCGTCGCTCAGTTCGGTGCGCGGTTTAACCACCCAGTAACGCGCCTCGGCGCAGCGGATGCGCTGCAGGGTGAAGGGCATCAGGCCAATGCTGACAATGGCATCCTTCTGCGCATCCAGCCCGGTGGTTTCCACATCCAGCGCCAGCAACGGCACCTGCTCCAGGGGAGTGCCAGCCGGCACCACACCGGCGGCGTAGAAGTTCTTCAGCAGCGGGTTGCGCGCCTGGGCTGCCAATGCCTGAAAGCGCGTTGTCCAGTCGATACGGTCGATACCACGCGGCTTCATCGCGAGTGCCGCACGATGCCAGGGTAGCGAAAGCGCAGGAACTTCTGCGCATGGCTCAGCACCTGGAACGCTTCCTTGAGGTTGTGTCGCTCGCTGCTGGAGAAGCGCTCGGGCTCGATGTAGTTGTCCGGCTGCTGGCCGTTTTCGAGGGCGTCCACCTGGTGCCGAATGCGTACCATCGACAGGAACTCCAGCGCATAGCGCAGGTGCTCGATGGCCGCCGGCTGCATCAGCTTGGTGGCGCTGATGGCTTCCAGGCGCTCGACCGAGTTCTGCGCGGTACTGGCGCAGGCCAGGGCATGAACGCGAATCAGGTCGGTGAGCGGTGCGGTGCCGCGGCCCTTGAGATTGATGATCTGTTTCTGGCGGCCGTCGGTTTCCATCACGAAGGTGCGGAAGAACCCCAACGGCGGCGTACGGTTCAGTGCATTGCGCGCCATGGCGGTAAGAAAGGCGGGGCTGGCGCTGGACTTCTGCGCGCACAGGGTCTTGAGGGTTTCCACCAGTTCCAGCTGGCCATACACCCCGTCGAGGTCGAAGAAGATGCTGCTGTTGAGCAGGGTGGCCGCGTTGGGTTTGTCGATCCACTGGGTGAAGTAGCCCTTCCATACCCGCAGCGGTTGGCGCCACTGGTCGTTGGTGGCCATGATCCCGCCCTTGCAGTAGCTGTAGCCGCACGCGGCCAGGCCGTCGCTGACGAAGGTGGCGAGTTTGAGGAAGTAGGCGTCGTGCTGCACCGGGTCGAAGCTGTCGTCCAGCACCAGGGCGTTGTCCTGGTCGGTGACCAGCAACTGTTCGTCCCGCGCCATCGAGCCCAGCGCCATGAAGCAGTACGGCACCGGCGGCGGGCCCAGGTCGCGTTCGGCCAGTTCCAGCAGGCGCTGGGTGAAGGCGCGCCCGATGCCGGAAATCGCGCTGCCGATCATGTGCGCGGTGGCGCCATCGCGCACCATGCGCACATAGGTGCCGCGCAGGTCGCGCAGCAGCGAGCGCAGGCCGGCCACGCTGTTCTGGTTGGAGATGCTGTTGACCAGATGCAGGCTGCTCTGGGACTCGTGGCGGATGATGTCCGACAGGTTGATCAGCCCCAGCGTGCGGCCCTTGTGCACCACCGGCAGGTGGTGGATGTTGCGCCGCAGCATGCACAGCATGGCTTCGAACACCGAGTCGTTGGCCTGGATCACCACCGGATCGCTCGACATCACCGTGCTGATGGGCAGGCTGCTGCTGAGGTCGGCGGCCAGCACGCGGGTGCGCAGGTCCCGGTCGGTGACCAGCCCCAGCAGTTTGTCGGGGGCATCCGGTACCGGTTCGACCACTGCCACGCACGACACGCTTTCGGCGGCCATCAGGCGCGCCGCGTCCAGAATCGAAGTGTCCTGGCTCACCCACACCAGGCTGCGCGAGAGCAGGGTGCGTGCCTTGAGCTGGATCAGCTCGCTGGCGCGGCCCTGGCCTTCGACAGCGGACTTGAGACGCGAATGTCCTTCGGCCTCGACGAACTCGGCAAAGCTGTCGTGCTGCTCGCACAGTTCGGCAAACAGGTCTGCCGGAATGAAGTAGATCAGGCTGTCTTCCAGCGCCTTGGCCGGAAAGCGCACCTTGTTGCTGCGCAGCAACCCGGCCTGGCCGAAGATGTCGCCTTCGCCCAGGCGGTTGTAGAGCTCGCCGTTGCGCCGGTAGATCTCCACCGCACCGCTGCGCACGTAGTGCAGGTCCTGGATGCTGGCGCCTGCTTCCAGGATGGTGCTACCGGCCTTGAAATAGCTCACCTGGATTCGTGGCGCAATGCCGTTGAGGGTTTCTTCGGGCAGGGCGTCGAAAGGGGCGAAACGGTGGAGGTGATCGCGAACCTCCAGAAGCTCGATCTGCATGCAACCTCGCTGAATGTGGGCGTGAAGTGGACCGGGGCTCAGGGCCGCATCAACGGCTCGACGCCGATCCAGGATTTTTTCGGGTGGTGGCACAGTTGCAGTGGCGCCACAGTAACCGACTGCCCGTCGATTTCCAACGTGCCCAGGTTGATCGTCCACTTGGCGTCGGCGTTGAAGTCCGGGGTGTTGAACGCGACGTAGACCGAGCCATAGCGGCTGTTGTTGGTGAGCTTGGGAATGCGCCGGTGCACCTCGTCACTGTTGATGTCGAACGGCGAGGGGCGCACGTAGTCCTTGCCCGAAAGCGGGAAGTCGTTGTTCAGCGCGCCCAGGTAAAGGTCCGGGCGGGCCGCCAGACGCTGGCCATTCTCGAAGGTCAGGTAGGCCTTGCGGCTGTCGTACAGCATGGGGATAGGCGCTTCGCCCGACCCTGGCTTGAGAGGCTGCTGGCGATTCTTGTTGAAGCCGATCACCTGCACGTAGAACTCGCGCTGTGGCGAGCCATGGGGCACGCTGAAGTAACCCTGCGTGTAGGGTCGATCTCTCCACATCAGCGCATGGTCGTAGAGGTAGGTGTACAGGTAGAAGGTCTTGACCCCGTGCGCGGTCGGCACCTCGAACACCTGGCGCGACTCGCACAGGTCGGCATAGGCCGGGCGCTCTCGCGGGTAGGGCACGCAGGCGACGAGCAGGGCGCTCAGGGCCAGGGCAAGTGGAAAACGGTGGAACAGAACGTGCAACATGCCGGGCCTCCCTGGCTCGATAGCGCTGCGCAAGCAGTCAACGTGTAGTGTCGACGCCCTGTACTTGTCGAGGTTTTATCAGGCTTTGCGCCGGAATTCCGAACATTTCGTGCAACCGCCATATCATCGGCAGCGTCAGCGCTCTCGTTCCATTGAGTACTTCGTAGACCCGGTTCTTCCGGCCGATTGCCGGTACCAGGTCGGCGGCGCTCAGGCCGGACTGCTCCATTCTGAAGCGAATAGCCTCGATGGGGTCGGGCAGGTCGAGCGGAAACTGCTTGGTCTCATACGCCTCTATCAGCGTGACCATGACATCGAAGTAATCACCTTCGGGCGTGCCGGGTTCCGGCTCGTTGTCGAACAGCTCGGACACTGCGTCCAACGCGGCCTTGTAGTCCTGCTCGGTATGAATTGGGTGAATGTTCACAGGATCACTCCATCTCAACGGTGTCGGCGTCAATGCCATCGTATTGTTCGTGAGTACCGACAAACTTGATGTAGATGGCTTCGAAGCGATAGGCCACGGCAGCCACGATCCGATAGTCATTGCCTTTGATATTGAACACCACTCTGCGACTTTTGAGGATGCTGGCATTGCCGAACTGCGCCTTGATATCCGCAGGCGTGGACCATCTTGCCTGCCTGGCTTCGTCAATCCATGAGAGCAAGGGTTGCTTGGATGCAGGATGCTTCTCGGAAAATGCTTTCAGGTGACTGATGGCAATGATTCTCATAAGGCCCCATTCTGGTCCCAAGGTGGGACTTTTTCAAGCGCGACTTCCAGTTGTTCATCGCTTGATGACGTCAGACGTTGCCCTCTGGACCACGAGCAACGCCTGAGTCTTATCGGCGAATGGCCAATGTTCAATTACCAGAGTGCAACGGTGTACGACAGGATCAGCCGGTTCTCGTCCAGGTCGTTGCCGAAATGCGTGGAGCGTACCGTGGCGTTGCGCCACTTCACGCCGACGTTTTTCAGCGGGCCGCTTTGCACCACGTAGCCGATATCGGTGTCGCGTTCCCACTCCTTGCCATCGGGCCGCCCCGCACCCAGGTCGATGCCGTCGCCGCGCAGGTAGCGGGTCATGAAGGTCAGCCCCGGCAGGCCCACGCTGGCGAAATTGAAGTCGTAGCGGGCCTGCCACGAGGTTTCGTCCTTGTTGGCGAAGTCGCCGATCTGCACGAAGTTCACCAGGTAGGCATCGGCGCCGTTGAGGTAGGCAAAGCCGGTGTCGCCGCGCATGCGCTGGTAGCCCACACCGAAGGCGTGGCCCTGTATGCCATAGGTGAACATCGCCCCCAGCGCCTTGTTGTCGACGTTGCTGGCGCCGTCGTCGCTGGAGCGGGCGAACCGGATATCGCTTTTGAGTGACTGCCCCTCGCCCAGCGCCCAGGTGTGGTTCAGGCCCACGAAGTGCTGGCGGTAGAGGTTGTCGAGCGCACCGTAGCTGTAGCTGGTAGTCAGGCTGTCGGTCCACTTGTAGCTAAGGCTGGCGAAGTCGAAGCGATCGCTGTCGCTGCGCCGGGCCACGATGTTTTTTGCCGCGCCCGTGGTCACGCCCATGTCCTCGTAGTCGGTGGAGTCGCGCTGGTTGACCTGGCGCAGCCGGCCGATGTCGAGGTTCAGGTTCTCCAGCTCCTGCACGTTCAGCTGCCCGCCGGAAAAGGTCTGCGGCAACAGGCGCGAGTCGTTGGGCATCAGTACCGGCAGCCTGGGTATCAGGGTGCCGACCTTCAACACGCTGTGACTGGCGCGCACCTTGGCGGTCAGGCCCAGCTCGCTGTACTCGCCCTGGGCACGGCGCGGTGCCTCGCGGTCACGCTGCAGCAGGCCGCTACCACTGCGTTCGGGGCTGGAATCGAGCTTGAGCCCGAGCAGGCCGATGGCGTCCACCCCAACGCCCAGGGTGCCCTCGGTAAAGCCGGACTCGTAGCGCAGCACAAAGCCCTGGGCCCATTCCTCGGCCTTGGACTGCGGGGCCTCGTGCTGGCGAAAGTCGCGGTTGAAGTAGAAGTTGCGCAGTTCCACGCTGGCCTTGCTGTCATCGACAAAGGCCGCGTTGGCCGTGCTGCAAACGCCGGCGAGTGTTGCCGTGGCCAGCAGGCCAAGGCTGAACGGTGGGAAAGTGCGGTGCATGGTAAATCCTCTTTTTTGTTTTTATGAGGTGCAGCGATGCCCGCACGGGCCGCCGTAGCGGCCCGTGACAGGGGTTGCAGTGGTTCAGTGGCTGACGGCGGTGGCGGCGCCCAGGCCAGTCTGTGCGCGCACGAACTGGTCGTCGAAGGCGGCACGTTCGCGGGCTGCGCGGGCGCTGCGGTCGAGCCTGGACACAATCACCGTGACCAGGAACGCCAGCGGCATGGAAAACAGTGCCGGATGGTCATAGGGGTAGATCGCCTGGGCGTTGCCCAGCACCGACACCCACACCGCCGGCGACAGGATCACCAGCCCCAGCGCGGTGATCAGCCCGGCAAAGCCGCCGGCCAGCGCGCCGCGGGTGGTCAGGCCTTTCCAGTACATGGCCATGATCAGCACCGGGAAGTTGGTGGAGGCCGCGATACCGAAGGTCAGGCCCACCAGGAAGGCCACGTTCTGCTTCTCGAACAGGATGCCCAGCAGGATCGCGATGATGCCCAGGCCGACGGTGGCGATACGGGTCACGCGCATCTCGTCCTTTTCGCTGGCGGTGCCCTTTTTCCACACGGTGGCGTAGAGGTCATGGGAGATGGCCGACGCACCGGCCAGTGCCAGGCCCGACACCACCGCGAGAATGGTGGCGAAGGCCACCGCCGACAGGAAGCCCAGGAACAGGTTGCCGCCCACCGCCTTTGCAAGGTGCATGGCGACCATGTTGCCGCCACCGATCAGCGCGCCCTTGAGGTCGCCGTCCACGTAGAACTGCGGGTCGGTGCCGACGATGACGATAGCCGCGTAGCCCAGCACCATCACCACCAGAAAGAAGAAACCGATGAAGCCGGTGGCGTAGAACACCGACTTGCGTGCTTCCTTGGCGTTGGGCACGGTGAAAAAGCGCATCAGGATATGCGGCAGCCCGGCGATGCCGAACACCAGCCCCAGCGACAGCGACGCGGCGTTGATCGGGTCGGCCAGCATCGAGCCGGGGCCCATGATGCTCCAGCCTGTGCTGTGCACGTTCACTGCGCGGCTGGCCAGGGTTTCCAGGCTGAAACCGAACTCGGCCATGGCCAGCAGCGCCAGGGTGGTGCCACCGGCCAGCAACAGCACGGCCTTGATGATCTGCACCCAGGTGGTGGCGATCATGCCGCCGAAGATCACGTACACCAGCATCAGGGCGCCCACCACCATCACTGCGGTGCTGTAGTCCAGGCCGAACAGCAGCTTGATCAGTTGCCCGGCACCCACCATCTGCACCACCAGGTAGCAGCACACCACGGTCAGCGAGCCGAAGGCGGCGAAGGTGCGGATGCGGGTCTGGTCCAGGCGGTACGACACGATGTCGGCAAAGGTGTAGCGCCCCAGGTTGCGCAGGCGCTCGGCCATCAGGAAGGTGATGATCGGCCAGCCGACGAAGAACGCCACGGTGTAGATGAAGCCGTCGTAGCCCTTGGCGAACACCAGGCTCGACAAGCCCAGCAGGGTGGCCGCCGACATGTAGTCGCCGGCAATCGCCAGGCCGTTCTGGAAGCCGCTGATGCCGCCGCCGGCGGTGTAGAAGTCGGAGGTGGAGCGGGTCTGGCGCGCGGCCCACCAGGTGATCGCCAGGGTGCCCAGCACGAACACGAAGAACATCGCGATGGCGTGCAGGTTGACCGGTTGTCTGTCGGCCACCAGCGGCGCCGCGAAAGCCGCCGGGGTCAGCAGCAGGCTGCTCAGCACTAGCAGTGCGGTGCGGTTCATTTCGACTCCTCCAGTACCTGTGCGCTGAGGCTGTCGAAGCGGGTATTGGCGCTGCGCACGTACCAGCCGGTCAGCAGCCACGACAGCACGATCAGTGCCGAGGCCACGGGAATGCCGAGGGTCAGTTGGCGACCGTCCCCCAGCGGTGTGTGCAGCACCTGCGGGTAGAACGCCACCACCAGCATGAACAGGTAGTAGGCACCCAGCACTGCGGCGCTGAGTGACCAGGCCAGGCGCGATCGGGTGCGCACCAGTTGCTGGAATTTGGGGTTGGCGCGGATGCGGTCGCAACTCTGCGCGTGATCGGTTGGGGCGTGCGTCATGGGTGGGGCTCCTTTGTTGTTTTTATTGCCTGGGGCGGGCCATCGACTTTGTTGCGGGTGTGGGGCGTCAGGGCGGCGGGCAGGGCTCGCAGCCAGACGGTAAATGCTGTGGGGCAGGCGCCGGCGCGCCGCGATCAGGTCGCGGGGCGAGGTAACGTGCGCGGGGGTGAGCCGAGGTTGAGCAGGCTCGTACAGGCAGGGGCGAGGCCCTGGTGAGAATTCGACATGTGTGGCACCCGTTGGCTGATTGTTAGCTCTTGATGTCAGCTGCCCCCTTGTCGGTGGCGGCAGCGCAGATGGCTCCGGGCATCTTATATAACAATGTCGGGTTGTTATGGAAGTACTACCTGTGATGTATGGTATAAATACTATATGTGGTTCCGCAAAAAGCTTCGCCGGCAAGGCCGGCTCCTACATGATCACGGTAGGAGCCGGCCTTGCCGGCGAATGGCGTCGACGCGTTGTCGGAAAGATGCGCTCAGAACGCGAGCTTGTACCCGATCAGCAACAGCATCCCCGCCAGGCAAGGGCGCAGTACGTTGTCGGAAATGCGCCCGGTCAGGTGGCTGCCCAGGTAGATCCCCGGCAACGAGCCCAGCAGCAGGTAGCCCAGCAACGACCAGTCCATGTTGCCCATGCTCGCATGGCCCAGGCCGGCGACCAGGGTCAGAGGTACCGCGTGGGCGATCTCGGTGCCCACCAGGCGCCGGGTGACCAGGTACGGGTACAGCAGAAACAGCGCGACAGTGCCCAGGGCGCCCGCGCCAATCGAGGTCAGTGACACCATCACGCCCAGCACCACGCCAGTGACCACGGTCAGGGCGTTGAGGCTGCGTTCGCTGAGGTGGTAGCGGTCACCGGCGTGCTTGCTGGCAAACGCCTGCAACCGCGACTTGAACAGGATGGCCAGCGCCGTGAGGATCAGCACCACCGCCAGGCCCTGCTTGATCACGCCGTTGAGCGTCTGGGTGTCGGTATGCAGGGTGCTCAGAAACCACAGGGTCAAGGCCGCCGCTGGCACGCTGCCCATGGCCAGCAGCCCGGTGATCTTCCAGTCGATGTTCTTTTGCTTGCTGTGCACCCAGACGCCACTGGCCTTGGTGATGGCCGCATACAACAGGTCGGTGCCCACTGCAGTGGCCGGGTTGATGCCGAACCAGAGCAGGATCGGGGTCATCAACGAACCACCGCCAACGCCGGTCATGCCGACAATGAACCCAACAACCAGGCCTGCGATGGTGAAACCAAAAGAACCTACATCCATAAATACCTAAACACCCAGCGAGCCCGTGATCGGATGGCGCCAGCATAAAGGTTTTTTTATAGCCAAATAGACTTGTTCGTTATTAGTTTATAACCGTAACGCAGCAGGCGAGGGTGCCATCGACCGCCTGGGCGGCCGATGGGCGAGGGCGGGGGTCAGATCTTGAAGCTGTCTACCAGTTGCTTGAGGCGCCCGGCCTGACGCGCCAGGTCATCGCAGTGCTTGAGGGTGTCGTTGAGGTTGGCCACACCCTGCTGGTTGAGCACGTTGATCTGGGTGATGTCCAGGTTCAGGCTCTCGACCACGGCGGTCTGTTCCTCGGTGGCGGCTGCTACCGACTGGTTCATGCCGTCGATCTCGCCAATGCGCAGGGTCACGCTGGTCAGGCGTTCGCCGGCCTGGTTGGCGACCTGCACGCTCTGCTCGCTGGACACCTGGCTGGCGTTCATGTTGTGCACTGCCTCGCGCGACCCCACCTGCAGGGTGGTGATCATCTTGTGGATCTCTTCGGCCGATTCCTGGGTACGGTGCGCCAGGTTGCGCACTTCGTCGGCCACCACGGCAAAGCCGCGACCGGCTTCACCGGCCCGTGCTGCCTCGATGGCGGCGTTGAGTGCCAGCAGGTTGGTCTGCTGCGAGATGCCCTTGATCACGTCGAGGATCTGGCCGATGTCATCGGTGCTGGCGTTGAGGGTTTCGATCTGCTCGCACGACTCGCTGATCTTCTGCGACAGCGCCGTCATCGCGCTGATGGTCTCCTGCATCACCTGGCGACCATCGTTGGCCTGGTCGCTGGCACCGCTGGCATGTTGCGAGGCATCGGCGGCGTTGCGCGCGATTTCCTGGGTGGCGGCGCCCAGTTCGTTGATTGCAGCGGCCACGCTGTTGGTGCGCAGGCTCTGTTCCTCGGAGCCGATGATCGAGGCGTTGGAGGCGCTCATCACGCGTTCCGACAGGTCGTGCACCTGGCGGGTGGCCGAGGCCACTTCGGAAATGGATGCATGGATGCGCTCCACGAACTGGTTGAAGGCACCGGCCAGTTCGCCGAATTCATCCTTGTTTTCCACGGTCAGGCGCCGGGTCAGGTCGCCTTCGCCCTGGGCGATGTCCTGCATGGCGCGGCCCATGGTGGTGAGGGGGCGCATCAGCACCGGAATCAGCAGGCTCAGCAGGCCGGCGATGGCGGCCACGGCGATCAGCATGGCGATGATGGCCGAGGTGCGGAACTGGCTCAGCGGGGCGTAGGCCTTTGCCTTGTCGATGGACAGGCCGATATACCAGTCGGCCGACGGCAGGCCGCTGACCGGGGCGAACGAGATGATCCGCTGTTCGCCGTTGAGGGTCACGTCGTGCAGGCCGGCGGCGACCTGCAGGTTGCTGCCGGGGTAGATGTCCTTGAGGTTCTTCATGGCCTGGTCGCTGTCCGGGCTGACGATCATCTGCCCGTCGCGGTCGACCAGGAAGGCGTGGCCGATACCGCCGAAGTCCACGGCATTGATGATGTCCACCAGGGTGGCCAGGCTCAGGTCGCCGCCCACCACGCCGACCAGTTCGCCGTTGCTCTTGACCGGCATCGCAATGGTCACCACCAGCCCGCCGACAGCCGCCAGGTAGGGTGGGGTGAGCATGGGTTTGCCGGCGGCGACAGCAGCTGTGTACCAGGGACGTTGGCGCGGGTCGTAGCCGTCGGGCATTTTCGCGTCCGGGCGCTGGGTGAACACGCCGTTGGTCTGGCCCACATAGGTGAACTGGAAGTTCGATGTGAAGGCGGGCTGGTCGACCAGCCCGGGGAAGTCGGCATTGGCGCCCTGGTGGGCGATGTTCTGGGCCAGGTTTTCCAGCACCAGGATGCGCCCGCTTATCCAGTTCTGCACACTGCTGGCTGTCAGCGCGCCGGCCTGGTTGACCGACGATTCGATGTTCTGGCGGATGGTGTTGCGTTGCAGGTAATCGTTGTAGAGGGTGAACAGTGCAAAGGCCAGCACGACGACTGCGCCGGCGCTGAGCAGGATCTTGTGGCGAAATTTCAGGTTCATGTTTCGAGACCTTTAGCCAGATAGGGGAAGTGACGGCGTCACGGGTCGGAGCCTTGTGAGCACCGCCATCGTGAATTGCACGCGACTGACCTTTCAGGTATCGGCTGAAACCACGAAATATTTACGTACCATTTTGACGCGGGGTCAGTCGGCCAGGGCTGCGGTCTGTCTCAGCAACCTCACCAGCTCCTGGGCAGCGCGTTGCAGCGGCTGCTGCTTGAGCCAGAAGGCATGCACCGGCAGGCGCAGTTCATTGCGGGTGTTGCGAAAATCCAGTTGCACCAGTCGCCCGGCCTTGAGCAGCGGGGCAATGCGCGACAGCGGGAAGTCGCCCCAGCCAAGCCCGGCCTCGACCATCTCGATGGCCATGCTCAGGCTGTCGGTGCGCCAGTGCGAGGCACCGATCAGCACGCGGGGGTCGAGCATCGGCAAATCGCGGCTGGCCACCACGATCTGGCGCACGTTGACCAGGTCTTCGAGGTAGCGCACCTGCTCGCCCAGCGCGGGGTGATGGGGCGAGAGGGTGGCGGTCAGCGACTCCATGCCGACCTGTTCGAAGCGCTGGCGCGGGTCGACCGTCAGCCCGGCAAACGCCAGGCACAGTTGCACGCGACCCTCGTGCAACAGGTGCAGCGCATCTTCCTGCGGGGCGCTGAGCACCTCCACCTGCAGCAGCGGGTGGCGCTGGCTGATCTGGCCGATGGCCTGGAGCAGCGGCTGGTGATCGATGTCGGGCACCACGCCGATGGCCAGGGTGCTTTCCAGGCCCTGGGAAAGCTCGATGGCGTGCACCTGAAGCTGCGTCAGCTGGTCGGCGATCAGCCGGGCATGGGGCTCCAGCGCCAGGGCCAGCGGGGTGGGGCGGGTTTCACGGTGGGTACGCTCGAACAGGGCAAAGCCTAGCTCCGCCTCCAGGTTGGCGATGGCCATGCTGACTGCCGAGGGTACCCGCCCCAATGCCCGGGCGGCAGCCGAGAACGAGCCGCGGTCGAGCACTGCAAGAAACAGTTCGATAGTGTCGCTGGAAAAATTCATCAGCCTCTCCTTTCAGTAGATCTGATAGCTGCTGACTTTTTCTGTCAAGAAAATTGACGCATCCTGCCGGCCGAATTTGATTTGCCGAGGGGTGAAAAGGTGCAAGGTCTGAAACGCAAGCTGGTGTATGTAACGGCCTATGAAGGTATCGGGCTGTGCCTGTCGACACTCGGGCTGGCGCTGCTGTCCGGCACCGCGCCCAGCAACACCGGGCCGCTGGCCGTGATGATCACCACCATCGCGATGGTGTGGAATTTCATCTACAACACCCTGTTCGAGTACTGGGAGAGCCGCCAGGCCACACGGGGGCGCAGCGTGGCCCGGCGCGTGGCGCACGCGATCGGGTTCCAGCTGACCCTGGTGGTGTACCTGATCCCGCTGATTGCCTGGTGGCTGGGGATTTCGCTGTGGGAGGCCTTCGTGGTGGACCTGGCGTTCATCATCCTGATCCCGTGCTACACGTTCCTCTACAACTGGCTTTTCGATCGGGTGTTCGGGCTGCCGAGTTCGGCATCGGCACAGGTATCGCCCGCCGTGTAGGTCGTGCAGGCCCGCGATGCTTTGCTTCTGAGCGTCGGCTAGGCATAGAATGATAGGAATTCTCATTCGTACCCCCGGTCGCCCATGTCCACTCCCGATCCCGCGTTGCGCGAACAGGTCAGCCGTATCTATCAGGACCACCACCGCTGGTTGCAGGGCTGGCTGCGTCCGCGGGTGGCCTGTCGGCACCTGGCGGCCGACCTGATGCAGGACGTGTTCGTGCGGGTGCTCAGCGCCCCGGACGCCAGCGACCGGCTAGGCGCGGTACGCGAACCACGCGGCTACCTGGCCACCATCGCGCGGCGTTTGATGATCGACTACTTTCGCCGTGCCCGTCTCGAGCGGGCCTGGTTGCAGGCACTGGCCGAGCAGCCCGAAGCGGTGGAGATATCCGAGCAGGAGCGGCTGATCCTGCTGCAGACCCTGTGCGAGCTGGATGCCATGCTGGCGGGGCTCGGCCCACGGATACGCCGGGCCTTTCTGCTGTCGCAGCTCGATGGCATGACCTACAGGCTGATCGGCGAGGAGCTGGGGGTTTCCGAGGTGACGGTCACCCGCTATATCGCCAAGGCCTTTCACCACTGTACGCTGTACAGCCTGCAAGCCGACACGTGACCCCATGGCTACTCTCGACCCTCTCCAGCGCGCCGCGCTGGAACAGGCTGCGCTTTGGCGCGCCCGCCTCAATGCTGATGCCGTGGATGATACCGACCGGCAAGCGTGGCAGACCTGGCTGGACGCCCACGACCAGCATCGCTGGGCCTGGCAACAGGTCGTCCAGGTTCAGCAGCGGCTTGGCCAGCTATCTGGCGGGCTGGCCGGACGTACCCTGGACATCGCCGGGCAGCCTGCCGCGATCCCGCGGCGCGGCGTGCTCAAGGGCATACTGGTGCTGGCCGGCACCAGCGGCCTGGGCTGGGCCGGCTACCGAGAGCTGAGCAGCGGACCGTGGACGGCGGACTACCATACCCGCGTCGGCAAGCGTCAGGCATTGACCCTGGCCGATGGCACCCGGCTCGAACTCAACACCGACACTGCCCTGGATGTGCGCTACGACAACCAGCAGCGCCTGCTGGTACTGCGCCAGGGCGAGGTGATGATCACCAGCGCCGCCGACAAGGCCGGGCGCCCGTTGCGGGTGCAGACCGTCAACGGCACCGTCGAGGCGCTGGGCACGCGCTTTCTGGTGCGCCGCGACAGCGACGCCAGCAGCACGCAACTGGCGGTGTACCAGGGCCAGGTGGGCGTGATGCCGCGCGATGGCATGGGGGGGGCCGTGGTCGATGCCGGGGATCAGGTGCGGTTTTCACACCCCAAGTTCGTGCTTGGCTCGCCGCTGGAGCCCGACCGCGATGCCTGGCGCAGGGGGCTGCTGATTGCCAACGACCAGATGCTTGGGGTATTCATCGCCGAGCTGCGGCGTTATCGCCCCGGTTGGCTCAAATGTGCCAACGAGGTTTCCAGCCTGCGTATCAGCGGTACCTTCAAGCTCGACGACACCGAGCAGATTCTGCGCGCCATCGGCAAGACCCTGCCGGTGCGGGTCAAGCGGCGCACAAAATACTGGGTAAGCATCGAACCCCTCACCACCTGAAAAATATTTTTCGTAAATGATAGGTATTCGCTCCTTCGTTCGACTTCTAGGCATGCAGGCGTGATGGCCTGACTGCCAACCAGAAGAGAAAAGAACCGATGAATACCCGATCACCGGTCGCGGCAAGGCTGCGTACCACGCTGTTGTGCTCCACCCTGCTGTGGCCGCTGGCGATGCCGGGCATGGCGCACGCCGACAGCACCACACCGACCGAATACAACCTCGACCAGGGCGACCTGGGTCAGGTTCTGAACCGCTTCGCCGCCCAGGCCGGCGTGGTGCTGTCGTTCGCACCGAGCCTGACCGCGGGCAAGGCCAGCGCCGGCCTGCACGGGCGTTACAGTGTCGAGCAGGGCCTGCAGGCGTTGCTCGAGGGCAATGGCCTGATGGCCGTGCGTGAAGACGACGGGCGCTACAGCCTGGCCCCGCTGCCGCAAACTGCCGGGGCGCTGAACCTGGGCGTGACCGAAGTCACCAGCAACCAGTTGGGTACCATCACCGAAGACAGCGGCTCGTACACGCCAGGCACCATCGCCACCGCCACACGGCTGGTGCTGACACCGCGCGAAACGCCCCAGACCATCACCGTGGTCACCCGTCAGCACATGGACGATTTCGGGCTCAACAACATCGACGATGTGATGCGCCATACCCCGGGCATCACCGTGTCGGCCTTCGACAGCGACCGCACCAGCTACTATGCCCGCGGCTTCTCGATCAACAACTTCCAGTACGACGGCATCCCCTCGACGGCGCGCAACGTCGGCTATTCGGCCGGCAACACCTTGAGCGACATGGCCATCTATGACCGCGTGGAAGTGCTCAAGGGCGCTACCGGCCTGCTCACCGGCGCGGGGTCGCTGGGGGCCACGATCAACCTGGTGCGCAAGAAGCCGACTGCCGATTTCAAGGGGCATTTCACCCTGGGCGCCGGCAGCTGGGACAACTACCGCAGCGAACTCGACGTGGGCGGCCCGCTGACCGACAGCGGCAACGTGCGCGGCCGTGCGGTGGCGGCCTACCAGGACAAGCACTCGTTCATGGACCACCACCAGCGCAAGACCAACGTCTACTACGGCATCCTCGAATTCGACCTGAGCCCGGACACCCTGCTCACCGTGGGCGGTGACTACCAGGACAACAAGCCGGAAGGCTCGAGCTGGTCGGGCAGCATTCCGCTGTTCGATGCCCAGGGCAACCGCAACGACCTGCCACGCCACTTCAACAACGGCGCCAAGTGGAGCCACTGGAACCAGTACACCCGCACCGTGTTTGCCAGCCTGGAGCATCACCTGGCCAACGGCTGGGTTGCCAAGGCGCAGCTGGACCACAAGATCAACGGCTATGACGCGCCGCTGGGCTCGATCCAGGGTTACTACCCGCGCGCCGACGGCACCGCCAGCCTCTATTCGGCCAAATACACGGGCGAGACGGTGAGCAACTCGGCCGACCTCTACGCCAGCGGGCCGTTCGAGCTGCTGGGGCGTGAGCACGAACTGGTGATCGGTACCTCGTTTGCCCAGTCTCACTGGGAAGGCAAGGGCTGGTGGAGCGCCAGATACCCCAATGGCAACTCCGTCGACTACGGCAGCTGGAACGGCAACACCCCCGAACCGGACTGGGGGGAGCAGACCCAGACCGTGGATGACCGCGTGCGCCAGACCGGCACCTACGTGACCACCCGTCTGCACCCCACCGACGACCTGACGCTGCTGCTCGGTGCACGCCTGGCCAACTACCGCATCAACGGCGTGACCGCCAACGGCCGCGAGGACGATCGCCTGCTGCCCTACCTGGGGGCGGTGTACGACCTCAATGACTACCTGTCGCTGTATGCCAGCTACACCGATATCTTCATGCCGCAGGATGCCTGGTACCGCGACCGCAACAACCGCCTGCTCGACCCGGATGAAGGGCAGAACTACGAGGTGGGCCTGAAGGGTGAGTTCCTGGACGGGCGCCTGAATGCGAGCCTGGCGTACTTCGAGATTCACCAGAGCAGCCGGGGCGAAGAGGACCGGGCCTACAACGGCAACCCGACCAACCCGGCGGTCGAGTATGCCTACGAAGGCATCAAGGCCAAGACCAAGGGTTATGAGGCAGAGATCTCCGGCGAACTGGCCGAGGGCTGGCAACTGCAGGGGGGTTACACCCACAAGGTGATCCGCGATGACCAGGGCAAGAAGGTGTCGACCTGGGAGCCCGAGGACCAGGTCAGTTTCTACACCAGCTACAAGCTCAAGGGGGCGCTCGACCGCTTGACCATCGGTGGCGGTGCGCGTTGGCAGGGCAAGGGCTGGCAGGTGTTGTCGAACAACGTCAAGAAGCGCGACGAAGAGTTTGCCCAGGACCCTTACTGGCTGGTGGACCTGATGGCGCGTTACCAGATCAGCGAGCAGCTGTCGGCCACGCTGAACGTCAACAACGTGTTCGACAAGGCCTACTTCACCAATATCGGCTTCTACAACTCGGCCTCTTATGGCGACCCGCGCAACGTGATGGTGACCACTCGCTGGGACTTCTGAGGCCAGCGTGCCGAGGTATCAGGCCTGCCGTTGGGCGAGGCAGGCCTGGTGGATCGCGTCCCAGCATTCCTGGCTCCACAGGCGGATCCAGGTGGCGGCCCACAGGCGGTCCCAATGCCGGCGCAACGGGTTGCGTCGGCGCGCCTCCAGCAGCTCTTCGATTTCTTCGTTGAGCGATACCGGCTCGAAACCGGTCCATACCGGTGGTACCGGCGCCACGATGTTGTAGTAGCAGACCGGCGCGACTTCCTCGTAGAAGATGCGCTTGAGCTCGGCCAGGTCGAAGGGTTCGAGTTCGCGGGCGATCCAGGCGTAGTCCACCCAGCTGTCGACGAACGACTCGGAGAGCAGGGCGCGGACGTTGTGGCGTTGTTCTGGGGTCACGGGGCGGGCTCTTGTGGGGATGCCCGATGCTGCGCGGTTTGTCGTTGGCAGGTCAAGCGCAGCAAGACCCTTCGCCGGCAAGGTCGGCTCCTGCACAACACCTCCTGCAGGAGCCGGCCTTGCCGGCGAAAGGCGCACCGCCATTCTCAATCCAGGCTCAGCTTGGCCTCGATGCGGTCCAGGTGCTGGTGCATCAACTGCAGCGCCGCCTCGCTGTCGCCGTCCTCCAGTGCGTCCACCAGGGCTGCATGTTCCTGCCAGGCGCAGTGTTCGCAAGGCTGGGTCTCGTACTGGGCAATGATCAGCGACGTCATGGGCACCAGCCCGTTGAGAAACCGCGTCAACGGGGCATTGTCGGCCATCTCCGCCAGCTTCAGGTGAAACTCGCCCCCCAGACGAATCGCCGTGCACCGATGGCCCTGCTCGTGGTGCTTGCGCTCGCGGGCAATCAGCTCGCGCAACTGGCGGATGCGTGGGGCACTGGTGCGCCGCGCCGCCAGCCCGATCAGCGTGGTTTCAGCCAGGCGCCGGGCACTGAGCACCTGGCGCGCCTGCTGCGGGTCGGGTGCGGCCAGCCGGGCGGTGTGCGCCGGGCGTTGCACCACCACCTGCTGGTCGGACAGGCGCCCCAGCACGCGGCGGATCACCGTGCGGCTCACGCCGAAGGCCTGGCCCAGCGCCTGCTCGGTCAGCGCGGTACCTGGCGCCAGGCGCTGTTCGAGGATCGCATCGAACAGGCGCGGGTAGATCTCGTCAGCGCTCAGGCGCTGCTCGCCGGCCGCCAGCAGCGCGGGCAGGGCGATCGCGGACGGGGTAGCAGGGCAGGCGTTCATGGTCGCTCTCCTGGTCAGTTGCCCGGGTGTTCATCCGGAATGGTCAATTCGATGCCCATGCGCAGGCCTTCCTGCAGAATGTGCCGGCGCATCTGCGCACTGGCCTGGGCGCTGTCCTTGTTGCGGATGGCGCGCACCACCGCCTCGTTCTCTTCCAGACGCGCGGCCAGGTGCTCGGGCGAGTTGTGCAGCACCTGGGCGCTCTGCTTGAGGGCATTGCTGGTCTGCTGCACCACACTTTGGAAAATCGGGTTGGCGGTCAGTGCGAACAGCTCTTCGTGAAATGCCAGGTAGGCGCGCACCCCGGCTTCGCTGTCGCTGGCCTCCAGGGCCTCGCGCATGTCCATCAGGGTCAGGCGCAACTGGCCGATTTCCTTGCTGCTGACCGACTGCGCCACCAGCCCGACAATGAACGGCTCCAGCGTGTAACGCAGCTGCAGCACGTCCTCCAGGCTGGCTCCGGCCACGGCCGCGGGGGCCTGTACCAGCTCCTGGGTGCCGGGGTCGAGCACCAGCACTCCCTTGCCTGGCATGGAACGCACCAGGCCGAGGGTCTCCAGCACCGTGACCGCTTCGCGCAGGCTTGGCCGGCTGATGCCCAGTTGCTCGGCCAGTTCTCGCTGACCCGGGAGCATCTCGCCCGAGCGCCACTGGCCACGGGCCAGTGCCTGGCGCAGTTTCTCCACTACCGCATTCACTACCGTCGATGAGGTAATCACTGTTTGCTCCCTGAAAACACATGCATACGTCGTTGCCTAGAATTCCTGTTGATGGGCAGGGGTCGGCAGCTTGCGCGTCTGGAAGCTGAAGCCCTGCTTGCCGTTGAGTACGTTGTTGGCGCGTTCCAGATCAATGTCCTTTTCCCAGCGGGCGATGGCCACGGTGGCCACGCAGTTGCCGATCAGGTTGGTCAGCGCGCGGCCGATGCCCATGAACCAGTCCACCGCCAGCACCAGCACCAGGCCCACTACCGGGATGGCCGGTACTGCCGTGAGGGTGGCGGCCAGAATCACCAGCGCCGACCCCGGAATGCCGTGGGCGCCCTTGGAGGTGATCAGCGACACCAGCAGGATGGTCAGCAGGTCGGTCATGGCCAGCGGTGTGCCGGTGGCGTTGGCGATGAACACGATGGCCAGGGTGAGGTAGATGGAGAAACCGTCCAGGTTGAAGGAGTAGCCCGTGGGGATCACCAGGCCGACGGTGGAGCTGCCGATGCCCAGGTGTTCGAGCTTGCGCATGATCTGCGGCAGGACCGCATCGGACGACGCAGTACCCAGCACGATGCCCAGTTCTTCGCGCATGTACTTGAGGAACGGGAACAGCTTCAGGCCCGAGACGCGCATCACTGTCCCCAGGATCACCAGCACGAAGCCTGCACAGGTCACGTAGAACAGCGCCACCAGGCCGCCCAGGTGTTGCAGCGAGTCCAGGCCGTACTGGCTGGTGGTGAAGGCGATGGCGCCGAACACGCCGATCGGCGCCAGGCGCACGATCATGCCCATGATGCGAAAGATCACATGGCTCAGTTCGTTTATCAGCCGGGTGATGCCCGACGCGGCCTCGCCCACCAGGTTGAGGGCGCTGCCGAACAGCACCGAGAACAGCAGCACCTGGAGGATGTTGTTGTCGGCGAAGGCGCCGAGCACCGAATTGGGTATCAGGCCCATGAGGAACGCTGCCGTGCCCTGGATATGCTGGCCACGCTCGGCCAGCGCACCGGCATCGGCGGTCGACAACTGGTCGAGGTGGATGTTGGCACCGGTACCGATGCCTGAGGTGAATGCCAGTACCAGCCCCAGCACCAGCGCAATGGTGGTCAGCACTTCGAAGTAGATCACCGACTTGAGGCCGATGCGGCCAACCTTCTTGAGGTCGCCGGCACCGGAAATGCCGCTGACCACCACGCAGAACACAATCAGCCCGATGAGCATCTTGATCAGCTTGATGAAGCCGTCACCGAGGGGTTTGAGTTGCAGGGAAACTTCAGGAAAGCTCAGGCCGCAGGCGATGCCGAGCATCAGGCCGAGCACCACTTGGAGGAAGATCGAACGCGAGCACCATTTGAGCATGGGGAGGGATCTCTGGTCGGTGTCCGTGCTTCTGGCAACAAGCGCCGAGCGACAGACTTAATTATTGTGGTCTTACCGGTATGTCCAGTGCAGGCGCAGTGTAGGCGGGGTTTTCGCGGGTTTGCAAGTATTTCGCGAATCCAGGGCATCAGATCGGTTTTACCGGTCTGACCAGTTACAGTACTTATCGACGACAAAAGCGCTTCAAGCAACAGTGGCAGGCGCCTGTCACGCTTTTGCGAGGGCAGTGATCAAGGCTTGGAAAGGGCCAGGTCTACCGCTGCAATCAGCTTTCCCAGGTCCTTGGGTGGAGCTTTGTGAATAACACCGAACAAGTAGGCACGTTGCTCGTCCGCATCTTCCAGGTCGGCGAAAAAGGCATTGAGCTTGACGCCCAGCACGTCGGCAAAGGTGAACAGCGCTTCGACACTGGGGGTGTAGGTGCCGGTTTCAAAGCGGCTTATGGTTTTGGGGTCAAAACCGGTTTTTTCGCCAAGTTCAGCCTGAGTAAGCCCGGCTACCTTGCGATAGCGTCTGATGGCTGGACCCAAACTAGATAATTCCATCGCTCGATTCCCATTTAGAATCAAGAACTTAACGATAAATATTGGCATTGCACAACGCCACGTTTCATCACCTTTCCTTGCAAAATGTGATGTATTTCGTAGAATCGTTCACTTGGACCGACATTTACGCTGCAGGTTTCAGGGCCGCTGGACAAGGCTTTAGCGTGCGCTTCAGGGAGTTTTAACGTGCGTCTCAATCTGCCGGTCACGGCTGTCGAACAGACCTTTCCGGACCATCAGCGGCTGATTTCCGCCACCGATACCGACAGTAACATCACCTATTGCAATGCCGAATTCGCCGCCATGAGTGGCTTCAGCCAGGCGGAACTGATCGGCAGCACGCACAACCTGGTGCGCCACCCGGACATGCCGCCTGCCGTATTTGCCCTGATGTGGCAGTACCTCAAGGCCGGCCAGAGCTGGATGGGCATCGTCAAGAACCGCTGCAAGAACGGTAACTTCTACTGGGTCAGCGCCTACGTCACACCGGTGCTCGAGGACGGCCGCCTGGTCGGCTACGAATCGGTACGGGTCAAGCCCACTCGCGATCAGGTGCAGCGCGCCGAAGCGCTGTATGCCCGTCTGCGTGAAGGCAAGCCCCCCGTGCCCTTCGGGCGTCGCCTGGCCCTGCAGGGCCGCGTGCTTGCGCTGCCGTTGCTGGCAGCCGCTTTGGCCATGGGCGCCAACCGGCTGTTGCCGGGCTGGGGCGGGCAGGGCATCACGCTGGCGCTGTTCGTGGCGGTGGGCCTGTGGGGGCACAATCGCCTGCGCCATGAAGTGCGCCAGATCGTGCGCAGCACCCCCAACACGTTCTCCGACCCGATCAGTGCGCTGGCCTACAGCGAAGCGCTGGGGCCGACCGCGCAACTGCAGATGGTGTTGATCAGTGAAGAGGCGCGCCTGAAAACCGCGCTGACGCGCCTGAGCGACCTGGCCAACCAGATGGCCGTGGCCGCCAGCGATTCCAGCCGGCTGTCCAATGCCACCGAGCTGGCGCTGCTCGACCAGCGCGCCGAAACCGACATGACCGCGGCGGCGATGACCGAGATGGCGGCATCCATCGCCGAAGTGGCGGTGCATGTACAGCAGACCGCCAGCGAGGCCGGCACCGCTAACCAGCTGGCCGAACAGGGCAGCCAGGTGGCCGGTACCTCGCGCGAGGCGATCCAGCTGCTGGCCAGCACCGTCACCCAGATCAACCAGGCGGTCGGCCACCTGGCCGGGCAGACCCAGGACATCATGCTGGCTGCCAGCGTGATCCAGGCGATTGCCGACCAGACCAACCTGCTGGCGCTCAACGCTGCCATCGAGGCGGCGCGGGCCGGCGAGCAGGGCCGCGGCTTTGCCGTGGTGGCCGATGAGGTGCGCGCCCTGGCAGGCAAGACCCGCCAGTCGACCCAGCAGATCCAGGGCATCATCGAGACCCTGCGCAGCGGCGCCGATGACGCGGTGAGCATCGCCAACCTGGGCATCCAGGAGGCCGAGCAGGGCGTGGCGCAGGTGGTCGAGGCGCAGCGCGCACTGCAAGGCATTCGCGAGGCGGTGGCACGCATCACCGATATGACCCAGCAGATGGCGGCCGCCTCGCAGGAGCAGTCCTACGTGGCGGAGGACGTGTCGCAGCAGATCAATCGGGTAGCCGGCACGGTGCAGAAGACTGCCGACAACGCCAATGCCGCCGCCACCCGTGGTGGCGAGCTTGAGCATATTTCCAGCGGCCTGCGTGCCTTGGTTGAACGCTTCAACCGATAGCCGCCAGGCGAGTGAACGAGCATGGATGACAACTACCGCGCGGCCGTCGACGCGGCCGCGATCTTTTCCGAAACCGACCTCGCCGGACGCATCACCTACGTCAACCAGCAGTTCTGCAGCATCTCCGGCTACAGCCGTGAAGAGCTGCTGGGGGCCAACCACCGCATCCTCAATTCCGGCCTGCACGGCAGTGACTTCTTCGAGAGCATGTGGGCATCGCTGGTAGCCGGCAAGGTCTGGAAGGGCGAGATCTGCAACCGCGCCAAGAACGGCTCGTTGTACTGGGTCGACAGCACCATGGTGCCACTGCTGGACCCGGCCACCGGCAAGGTCCGCAAGTATGTGTCGATCCGCTTCGACGTCAGCGAGAAACGCCAGCTGGTGCACACCCTGCAATGGCGCGTGGGGCATGACGTGCTCACCGGGCTGCCCAACCGCGCATTCCTTTCGGACCTGCTGAACCAGGCCCTGGAATTCTCGCGCACCGAGCAGTTCCCGCTGGCGGTGTGCATGCTCGATCTGGACGGCTTCAAGGCGGTCAACGACGGCTATGGGCATGCCTGCGGCGACCTGCTGCTGGTCGAGGTGGCGGCGCGGCTCAAGGGCATACTGCGTGGCGGCGATGCGGTTGCGCGGTTGTCTGGTGACGAGTTCGTGCTGATTCTGCGCCATGTCGAGGGCCAGGCGCAGTTGCGCACGGTGCTGGGGCGGGTGCTGTCGGCGGTGGCGGCGCCGTATTCGATTCGTGGCCAGCAGATCAGTGTCAGTGCCAGTATCGGCGTGACCCTGTACCCGGCCGACAACGATGATGCCGACACCCTGCTGCGCCATGCCGACCAGGCGATGTACGTGGCCAAGCAGAGCGGACGCAACCGCTTCCACCTGTTCGACGTATCGCTGGACCAGGAAGTGAAGGCCACGCACCAGACGGTTGAGCGGGTCCGCCGCGCCATGAAGAATGGCGAGCTGCGCCTGTTCTACCAGCCCAAGGTGAACATGCGCAGTGGCGAGGTGCTGGGCTTCGAGGCCTTGCTGCGCTGGCAGCACCCGGTCAAGGGGCTGGTGCCGCCTGCGGAGTTCCTGCCGTTGATCGAGCAGACCGACCTGATCGTGGACATCGGCGAGTGGGTGATCGACCGCGCGATGGCGCAGATGCAGCATTGGCAGGACGCCGGGTATCGCTGGTCGGTGAGCGTGAACATCGCGGCGCGCCACTTTCAACGGTCTGACTTCGTCGAGCGCCTGCGCCTGTTGCTTGCGCGTCATGACGGGGTTGCGCCGCGCATGCTCGACCTTGAGATCGTCGAGTCGGTGGCAATCGAGAACATCAAGCGGGTCAGCGAATGCCTGGAGGCGTGTCAGCAGTTGGGGGTGCAGTTTTCACTGGATGACTTTGGCACCGGCTATTCGTCGCTGAGCTATCTCAAGCGCCTGCCCACCCAGGCGATCAAGATCGACAAGTCGTTCGTGCGCGACATCCTGCATGACCAGGATGACCTGGCCCTGACCCGCGCGGTGATCGGCCTGGCACGGGCCTTCGGGCGCCAGGTGATCGCCGAGGGGGTAGAGACGGTGGAGCATGGCGAGGTGCTGATGGGGCTTGGCTGCGATGTGGCGCAGGGCTACGGCATCGCCCGGCCGATGCCGGCGGCGGAGGTGGTGGGATGGGTGCGCGAGTATGTGCAGCCGCATGAGTGGGTGGTGTTGCGCCAGGCGTAATGCCGCATCGGGCCCTTGGCCGGCAAGGCCGGCTGCTGCAGGGCCGGCGCTACAACTGCGGCGCCGTGTTCTTCACCACCGCCAGTTCCGGGTGCGCCACCAGCTTGTCGATGTGCAGCTCGTCGTTGTTCATCCAGGTTTCGCTCAGCACCCGGTAATGCTCCATGTCCCGGCAGCGCATGCGCAGGCTGTAGTCGAAATGCCCGCTGATGAGCTGGCACTCGAATACCTGCGGGCAGGCCTTCATGCAGGCCTCGAAGGCCCGCTGGGCCGAGCGCCCGCTCTGGTTGGACAACGCCACCAGCACCAGCAGCGACAACCCTGGCGACACCCGCTGCACATCGATGATCGCGCCATAACCACGTATCACCCCGCGTCGCTCCAGCTTGCGCACCCGCTCCAGGCAAGGCCTGGGCGTCAGGTGCACCAGCGAAGACAGCTTTTCGTAGGTGATGCGCCCGTTGTGGCGCAGTACGTCGATGATCGCCTCGTCGATCCGATCCAGAGGCGGCGTGTCATGCAAGCGGTTGGCCTTGGTGTCCATGGTGGCGTCGGTTCACTTCAAACGGTTGGAAAGAAATTGCTGCAGGCGTTCGCTCTGCGGCTGGTCGAGCATCTGCGGGCCGCCCTGTTCCTCGACCCGGCCCTGGTGCAGGAACAGTACCTGGCTCGACACCTGGCGGGCAAAGCCCATCTCGTGGGTGACCATCAGCATGGTACGGCCTTCCTCGGCCAGCGTCTGTATCACCTTGAGCACTTCGCCAACCAGTTCCGGGTCCAGTGCCGAGGTCGGTTCGTCGAACAGGATTATCTCCGGTTCCATCGCCAGCGCCCGCGCAATGGCCACGCGCTGCTGTTGCCCGCCAGACAGGAATGCCGGGTACTGATCGGCCGCGCGCCCTGGCAAGCCGACCTTGTCCAGGTAGGCGCGGGCGCGGGCCTCGGCCTCGCGCGGGCTCACCCCAAGCACGCGGCGCGGCGCCAGGCAGATGTTCTCCAGCACGGTCATGTGGCTCCACAGGTTGAAGTGCTGGAACACCATGGCCAGGCGCGTGCGCAGGTTCTGCAGCTGGGCCGGGTTCGGCGCGCGGGTGCCGGCGCGGCCCTGATGCATCTCGATGCTCTGGTCGTCGAGGGTGATCACGCCCGAGTCCGGCTGTTCGAGAAAGTTGATGCACCGCAGCATGGTGCTCTTGCCCGAGCCGCTGGCACCGATCAGGCTGATCACGTCGCCCTTGCGCGCCTGCAGCGAGACGCCCTTGAGTACCTGGTGATCGCCATAGCTCTTGTGCAGGGCATCCACGCTCAGTTTGATGGCGGCGCTGCTGACGCGCGGGGCGGTGGGGGTTTCGTACAGGGCCTGGCCATGGGCCGGCAGGGGGTGTGCGCAAAGGGTCATGGGTCAGCCTCGGGCAGGAACAAGGAAACGCATCCAGCGGCGTTCGGCCAGGCGAAACAGCCCGACCAACGCGAAGGACAGCAACATGTACAGAATGGCCGCGATGCCGAAGGCCTGGAACGTCAGAAAGGTCGCGGCGTTGGCGTCGCGGGCCACTTTGAGGACGTCGGCGACGGTGGCGGTGAACGCCAGCGAGGTGGCATGCAGCATCAGGATCAGCTCGTTGCTGTACACCGGCAGCGCACGGCGCAGGGCTGCCGGCAGCACCACGAACAGGTTCAGGCGCCAGCCATGCAGGCCGTAGGCCTGGGCGGCCTCGATCTCGCCATGGGGAATGTTGCGAATGGCCCCGGCGAAGATCTCCACGGTGTAGGCGCAGGTGTTGAGCACAAAGGCCAGCAGCGTGCAGTTGAGCGCATTGCGCAAGAACTGGTCGAGCAGCGCGTTGTCACGCACCACCTCCAGCCCGTACAGCCCGGTGTAGCAGATCAACAACTGGATATACAGCGGGGTGCCGCGAAACACGAAGGTGTACAGCTCTACAGGCCAGCGCAGCCAGCGCTTGCGCGACACCCGCGCCAGCGCCAGTGGCAACGACAGCACCAAACCCAGCACCATGGTCACGATGAACAGCCACAGCGTCATGGCCAGCCCCGACATGCCCGCGCCATCGCTGTACAGGTAGGCCCGGCCGTATTCCTGAAGCAGTTCGATCATGATGCCAACCCCTTGATGCCGGTGTTGTAGCGCCGTTCCAGCACCTTGAACAGGCGATTGGAAAGGGTGGTGATAAGCAGGTAGACCAGCCCCGCGAACAGCAGAAAGTACAACGGCTCATTGGTGGTCTTGCCGGCGTTCTGCGCAGCCTTTACCAGGTCGGAGAGGCCGATGATCGACACCAGCGCGGTGGACTTGAGCAGCACCAGCCAGTTGTTGCCCAGCCCCGGCAGGGCGAAGCGCATCAGTTGCGGGAACAGCACCAGCTGGAAGCGCTGCACGCGGCTCAGCCCGTAGGCGGTAGCCGCTTCCAGCTGGCCATGGGGCACGCTGAGGATCGCTGCGCGAAAGTTCTCGGTGAAGTAGGCGCCATAGATGAAGCCCAGGGTGATCACGCCGGCCATGAACGGGTTGATCTCGACGTAATCCCAGCCAAGCAGCTCGGTCAGGTCGTTGAGCCACAGCTGCAGGGTGTAGAAGATCAGCAGGATCAGCACCAGGTCGGGCACGCTGCGAATCAGCGTGGTGTAGAGGGTGGCGGGAATGCGCAGCAGGCGCAGCGAGGACAGCTTGGCGCTGGCGCCGATCAGGCCCAGCAGCAGGCTCAGGCCCAGTGACAGAAAGGCCAGTTGCAGGGTCATCCAGGTTCCTTGCAGCAACAGCGGGCCGAAGCCCTGCAGGCTCAGGGCCTGCAAGCCGGTGGAGGTGAGGAAGTCGTTCACGGGAAAACTCTCGGTAGGACCAAAGGCGGGTGCGACAGCGCACCGGGCCGTGCAGGCCCGGGCTCTGCAGGCGATTACTCGTTGTAGATATCGAGGTCGCCGACGTACTTCTGCTGGATCCTGGCGAAGGTGCCATCGGCCAGCACCGCGGCGATGCCCTTGTCGATCAGCGCCTTGAGCTCGGCGTCGTTCTTGCGCAGGCCCATGGCGATGTCCAGGGGCAGGGTGGGGTCCTTGATTGCCGGGCCGCTCTTGAAGTTCGCGCCTTCGGGGGTGTTGAGGAAGTTCAGCTGTGCTTCGAGCTTGTCGGTGAGGGTGGCGTCCAGGCGCCCGTTCATGAGGTCGGCATAGTTCTGGTTCTGGGCCTGGTAGGCTTTGACCCGGGCGCCCAGAGGCGCCAGCTTGGCGCGGGCGTAGGCCTCTTGCAGCGAGCCTTGCAACACGCCAACGGTCTTGCCCTCGAGCGATTCGGGGGTGTCGCCGAAGTCGGCGCCCTTGCGCACGATCACCGAGGTGGGGCTGAGGAACAGGCGATCGGAAAACTCGATCTGCTTCTGACGGGCCGGCGTCACCGCCATGGACGACATGATTGCGTCGAACTTGCGTGCACGCAGGGCCGGGATCATGCCGTCGAATTCGTTGTGCACCCAGGTGCACTTGACCTGCAGCTTTTCACAGATGGCATTGCCCAGCTCGATGTCGAGACCTTGCAGGCTGCCATCGGCGGCGACGGATTCGAAGGGCGGGTATTCGGGGAACACGCCGAAACGGATTTCTTTCCATTCCTGTGCCTGGACTGTGCTCGCGCACATGGGCAGGAGCAGCACGCTGAGCAGCTTTCGCAGCGAGGTCATAAAGGTATCCCTGTGTCTTGTAGTTGATGTAGGGCAGTGAACGCTTCGTTGGCCTGAGCCTTGGTCTGTGTGTGACTCTTCGGTCTGGGCGTCAGAATGCGTGAAGGCAGCATTTTTTTTGTGTCGTTTGGGCCGGCGCTGGCTGCCGGATTCTGCTGTTGGCGATTCGGTGTCAGCCGAATCGGCTGCATGACCTCCTGTTTTGGCTTCGGGGCAGCTTGCTGTGTACGGCCGTGCAAGGTGCACGGCCGCCTGGATTGAAGTGCAGGCCCGGTCTAGGCGCGTTTCTTGTGCACCGCCTGAACCTTGGGCAGCAGCCGTGCAAACAGGTCCTTGGGGTTTTCCAGGGCCGGCACCAGGTCGATTTCATGGCCGATATCCAGGGCCTTGGCCACATCCAGCACATAGCGCAGGGCCGAGTAGTCTTCGATGGCAAAGCCCACCGAGTCGAACAGGGTGACCTGGGTGTCGTTCTCGCGGCCGAGCACCTGGCCGTTGACCACTTGCCAGAACTCGGTGATCGGCGAGTCGGCTGGCATCTGCTGGATCTCGCCCTCGATGCGGCTCTGCGGTTCGTACTCGACGATCACCCGTGCGGCGTCGACGATGTCGCGGTGCAGCTCGGTCTTGCCCGGGCAGTCGCCACCCACCGCGTTCAGGTGCATGCCCGGCTCGATCATGTCGGCGGTCAGGATGGTGGCGTAGGCTTTGTCGGCGGTGACCGTGGTGACGATGTCGGCGCCGCGTACCGCGTCGGCCACGGAGCTGGCCAGTACCACCTTGATCGCCGGGAAGGCGCGAAGGTTCGCGGCCAGTTTGGCCGTGGCTTGTGGGTCCAGGTCGTACAGGCGGATTTCCTCGATGCCCACCAGCGCGTGGAAGGCGATGGCCTGGAATTCGCTCTGCGAGCCGTTGCCGATCAGCGCCATGCTGCGGCTGTCGGGACGCGCCAGGTAGCGTGCGGCCAGGGCCGAGGTGGCGGCGGTGCGGATCGCGGTGGTCAGGGTCATTTCGCTGAGCAGCAATGGCGCGCCGGTGTCGACATCGCCCAGCGCACCGAACGCCATCACGGTGAGCATGCCGCGCTGGGTGTTCTTCGGGTGGCCGTTGACGTACTTGAAGGCGTAGAGGTTGGCGTCGGAGGCCGGCATCAGCTCGATCACCCCGTCTGGCGAGTGGTTGGCCAGGCGCGCGCACTTTTCGAAGTCGTGCCAGCGCAGGTAGTCCTGGCGGATGTACTCGGCCATTTCTTCCAGGCAGGTGGTGAGGCCCTTGCGGGCGACCAGTTGGCTGAGGTCGTTGACGTCGATGTAACGGGTCATGGGGAGCTCCTTCTTGTGGTCGGTCAATTGCGCACCGGCAGGTGCACTTCGGCGAGCATGCAGCGCGCGCTGCCGCCGCCGATGCGTTCGATGTTGTCGATGTTCACCACCACCGGGTGGGTGTGCCGCTCGACCTGGCGGCGCTGCTGGGGGTGCAGCGAGCGCCAGGCACTGCGCGACATCACCAGCAGCGGCTGGCCTTGCTTGTCGTGCACTTCGAGCATGTTGCCGGCGAAGCCTTCGAGCTGGTCGAAGTCCAGGGCCAGGATGTCCTTGCCGGTGGCGCGCAGGCTGTGTTCCAGGGTACGGCGCTCGTCGGCATCGGGCAGTGCCTTGAGGCACACCACCGACAGCCCGCGGCCCACGCTCATCATCACGTTGCAGTGGTAGATGGGCGCCCGGTGCCGGTCGACGGCGTGAAACAGGCACAGGCGGTAGTCGAGCCTGTCGGCGAACTGGCGCAGTGCTTCGGTGTGGGTGCGTCCGGAGTGGCAGGCGTAGCTGATGCGGTGTTCGCGGTCGAGCACCATGCTGCCGGTGCCTTCCAGGAACATGCTCTGTTGCTCCAGCGGGCTCAGGTCGATGGTGTTGTGAATGCTGAAACGGTCGGCGAGCACCTGCAGCACGCCCTTGTCGCGTTCCAGCCGGCGGTTGTGGCCCTCCATCGGGTAGAGCACCAGGCTGCCGTCGGCATGGCTGCTCCACCAGTTGTTGGGGAAGATCGAGTCGGGCGTGTGCGGGGCCGGCGTGTCCTGCACCACCAGCACCTCGACGCCATGCTGGCGCAGGGTGTCCACATAGCCGTCGAACTCTTCCAGCGCTTTATGCTGTGCCTGGTCGGGGTCCAGTGCAGGCTGCTGGAAGCGGTTGTTGAGTGCGGTGTCCGGGTTGAAGGCGAACCGCGCGGGGCGGATCATCAAGACTGTATTGGTGGTTTGCATCGAGGCACGCATCCGGGGTTGGCAGTGCGTCTATTGTCGATGCAGTGGCGCTGCAATCCCGGCTGAAGCGCGCGGGGCGCTCAGCGGGGAAAGCTGAAAAGCGGGGTATTGCAGCGTAATCGGCTGTGCCGGTTCAGGGCAGGTGCTCGGCCATGTCACGCAACTGGTTGGCCAGCGCGACGGCAGCACGGGCGCTGTGTTCGCCTGCCACCAGGTGCGTGAAGGGCAGGTCGATCAGCCGGCCCTCGCGCACCGCACGCAACTTCGAGAGGGCCGGGTGGTTGTGCAGGTACTCGCGCTTGCGCCGGGCCGGCGACCAGACGGCGTCGGCCAGGATGATCACGTCCGGGTCGCGTTGCAGCAGGGTTTCGGGGTCGACGGTCACGCGGTGCAGGTCGACGTCGGCGAACAGGTTGCGCCCACCGGCAACCTGGATCAGTTGGGTGATGAAGCCGCGGCTGCCCTCGCTGTCGAGGCCCTGGTGCTCGCTGTCCAGGTAGAACACCGAAAGCGGGGAATGCTGCGCGGCGAGCTGGCGGGCGCGGTCCAGGTCTGCTCGTTGCTGCGCGATCAGCCGAGCGGCCTGGGGTTCGCGCTGCAGCAGCTTGCCCAGGCTGCGCAGGTCGTCTTCGATGGCCGCGAAACCGGAGGCCGGGCGCGGGTCGCAGGCGTTCTCCAGCAGGTAGCTGCCGATGCCATTGCGGGTCAGGTGGGTACGGGCGCCCACGCCATCGCGAAAGGCGCTGGCGAAACCGCCGACCACCAGGTCGTAGCGCTGGGCATAGAACACCTCCGGCGAGGGATACAGCCGCGACAGCAGGGGCACGCCGCGGTAGCGCCGGGAGGCCAGCGCCTCGGGGTCGTCATCGATGTAGCTCACCGCAACCAGCGACGGGCCGACCTGCAGGGCCAGCAGCAGGTCGGCGGCATGCTGGTTGAGCGCCAGGATGCGCTGCGGCGGGGCGTGTGGCAGGGTCCAGTCCTGGCCGCAGTTGCGGTAGGTCTGGGCGTGGGCCGTGGTGCCGAGCAGGCACAACAGCAGGCAGAGCAGGCGCGTCATGGGGTATCACCATTGAGCAGCAGTGCGCTGACCGGGGTGCCCGCGACCAGGTGCTCGCGCACCAGGCGGCGGGCATCGTCGGCGCTGGCGATGCGGTACCAGCAGCGCTCGGGATAGACGGTGGCGACCGGGCCCAGGTTGCACGGGAACTGGCAGTGGGTGCGGGTCAGCAGCACGCCGTCGGCGGTTTCCATGCGCTGGGCGGCGAGCAGTTCGTTGCGCACCACTTTCCACACCTGCTGCGCGCCGCGCTGGGTGCAGCGCGGGCCGGTGCACAGCATCACGTGGCGGGCGTGGGCGGGAATGTGCGACCACTCGGGTTTGCTGGGGATGGGCATGGGCTTGTCCTTGAGTCCGTGGTGCGGCTTTCGCGGGTCAAGCCCGCTCCCACAGGCTCATCTGTCACCTGTGGGAGCGGGATTGACCCGCGCTGCTTCTAGAAGCTGTAGGTGTAACGCACTTCGCTGGTGAACGGCCTTCCCAGGTTCTGCACCTTGCGTGCGCCGCTGTCCATGCTGGTGGTGTAGTCGCGGTCCAGCAGGTTCTCCAGCAGCAGGCTCAGGCGATGCTGGCGGGCGCCGTCCAGGTAGCGGTAGGCATCGGCGTCCACCACGGTGTAATGCCCGTAGTCCACATCACGCGGGCTTTTCACCGTGCCGATGTAGCGCACCGCCGCGCCTGCGCCCCACATTCGGTCACCCGACTCGTACCCCAGCCGGCTGCGTGCAAAGAACCCGGGAATGTTGTTGAGGGTGGCGCCGTTGCGCGACTCGCTCAGGTTGCGCGTCATGTCTGCCGCCAGCTGCCAGCGGTCACTGAGCTGGAACTGCCCGTTGACCTCGACGCCGCGCACCTGGATCTCGCCATCGCCGTTGACCCATTGTGCATCCACGATGGTGATCAGGTCCTCGATGCGCCGGGTGAACAGCGTACCGCTCAGGCTGTAAGGCTGGCCCTGGATCAGGCCGGTGTAGTCCAGGCCCAGTTCGGCATTGCGGCTCTTCTCCGGCTTGAGGTTGGGGTTGCCCATCTCGTCGCCCGGTTCGTTGACGTACAGTTGCTCGGCGTTGGGCAGCTTGTAGGCGGTGCCGAACTGGCCGCGCAGCTTGAGCTGGTCGGTCAGGTCGTAGAGCGAGGTGAGCATGCCCACCGTGGCACTGTCACCGCCGCTCAGGTGCTCGCGGCGCACGCCGATGCTGGGGTGCCAGTCAGGCAGGGCGTCGATGACAGGGCGCAGCTGCACATACAGCGCATGGGCCTCGGCCTGGTTGTTATCGATCTTGAGCACGTCGTCCTTGCCCTTGAACCACTGGTTGTCGGTACCGAACACCAGGGTGTGCTCGCCGGGGAGCACGGCCTTGCCTTCGGCCTGCATGCCCCAGTCGCTGAAACCCCAGTAGTCGTCGTGGTTGAGGGTGCGGGTGCTGCCGTCGGTGTTGTTGTAGATGCGGGTGTAGCGCGTATCCCAATCGTTCATGTGGCCTTTGACGAAGTAGCTGAAGTCGGGGTTCAGGCGCTGCTCGAAGGTGGCCGTGGCGATCTGCTGCACGCGGTCGTTGGTGGTACGGCGGTTGGCGTCCGGGCGCAGGAAGTCCAGGTTGGCGGCGCTGTACTGGTAGAACAGCTCCAGGCGGCTGTCATCGCCCAGGCTTTGTGCGGCCTTGGCGCCGAAGGTGTTGACCTCGTAGCTGCGCTTCTTGTCACTGACCGTCGAGGTGATCTGGCTGCTGTGGTAGGGCTGGTAGCCCTCGGACACGTTGTGGCTGACGTAGGCCAGCAGCCCCAGGTCGCCCAGGCCGTTGCTGAAGATGCGCTCGATACGGGCATCGCCGTTGCGCCCCATGAAGCTGTCGACGCCCAGGTTGACCTGGCCCGAGGGGTCGCGGCTATGGGCCGAACGAGTGACGATGTTGATGACCCCGGCCACGGCCTGGGTGCCGAACAGCAGGCTCTGGCCGCCCTTGAGTACCTCGATGCGCTCGATGGCGGCGGCGGGCAGGGTGTCTATATAGATGCCGCCGTAGAGACGGTTGTTCAGGCGCACCCCGTCGAGCATGATCAGCGTGTCGTCGTTGCGCCCGCCCAGCAGCGAATAGGTGCCATAGTCGAACGGCCCCTGCTTGGGCGCCACATACAGGCCGGGCACGAACATCTGCAGCACGCGGGTGATGTCCGCGCTGGGGCCGGCGCGCTCGATCTGCTCGCGGTCCACGACCTCCACCTTGCTGCCATAGCGCGCCATCTCGGCCACCGTGGTGGACTCCACCGAGGGTGCGGAGACGATCTGCTGGTCGAGGGTCAGGGGTTCGCTGGCCGCCAGGGCCGGGCTGCCGATCAGGCAACCGATCAGGGTAAAACGACGTGTCTTCATCTACTTCTCGAAAAAGGATTTTTCGGGAAGCGCACAGGAGGGTTCCGGCGAACGCGCGCCAGAATACCGGCTCGTGCCCGCCCACCGCAGGTTTGCCAAAATGACTGAACGCATCCTTTCAACAGTCGTGGGTTTGCAGGCCGGTCTCCGGGCTTGCGAGGCTCGAAGTCATCCGCCTTCCCATGCGTTGCGCACAGTGGCCTGTTGGATGCTTCACTCGCTTACCGTTGCGGGGGCAGCGCCGGACTAGTCATGCAAGACGCACCGGCTTCCCGTTTCACCTGCTGCACGGCGGCAGCAGGCACCTGAAACTGGGCCGCATCTGACCATTGTCATGACCGTTCGTCAACCTGACGGCCTTTGCTGACGAGCGTGCGTTTGTTCCAGGCCAAAAAAAACGGCACCTTCTCAGGTGCCGTTCCTTTAGTGGCTAGCGCCGCTGGAACTTAAATCCAGCGGGGTCAACCGTGCAGCTCTTCGGCCGCATACAAGGTGTTCTCCAGCAGGCACGCCCGGGTCATCGGCCCGACGCCGCCTGGCACCGGAGTGATCCAGCCGGCGCGGGGCAGGGCGGTCTCGTAGACCACGTCGCCCACCAGCTTGCCGTCTTCCTGGCGGTTGATGCCCACGTCGATGACGATGGCGCCTTCCTTGATCCATTCACCCTTGACCAGCCCCGGCTTGCCGGCAGCCACCACCACCAGGTCGGCGCGACCGACGTGGCCGGCCAGGTCCTTGGTGAAGCGGTGGGTCACGGTCACGGTGCAGCCGGCCAGCAGCAGCTCCATGGCCATGGGGCGGCCGACGATGTTCGAGGCGCCCACTACCACCGCATTCATGCCGTACAGGTCCTGACCGGTGCTGTGCAGCAGGGTCATGATGCCTTTGGGGGTGCACGGGCGCAGCAGCGGGATGCGCTGGGCCAGGCGGCCTACGTTATAAGGGTGGAAACCGTCCACGTCCTTGTCGGGGCGAATGCGCTCGAGCAGCAGCGAGGCATCCAGGTGCGCCGGCAGTGGCAGCTGCAGCAGGATGCCGTCGATGTCGGCGTCTTCATTTAGGCGGTCGATCAGGTCGGTCAGCGCCTGCTGGGTGGTGTCGCTGGGCAGGTCATAGGCCTGGGAGTTGAAGCCGACCTCTTCACAGTCTTTACGCTTGTGCGAAACATAGACTTGGGAGGCGGGGTCGCTGCCTACCAGGATCACTGCCAGGCCGGGGGTGCGCAGGCCTTGCTCGCGACGTTGCGCGACACGTTGGGCGATCTGCTGGCGCAGGCTGGCGGCGATCGCCTTGCCGTCGATAAGTTGTGCAGTCATGACGCGTGATTAACCATCGAGAGGGAATAAAAAGAGCGCGCATTCTCGCATGACCGGGGCGCAGGGCAAAGGCGCTTGGTCTGGCAATTCCCCTAACCCCTTAAATAAAATGAATTTTTTTCAAAAAGGTGTTGACGACTTTGCCGCTCGTCTATAACATTCATCGCACTTGTCGGGCAGAGCCTAGCACTGGTTAGCAAGGTCAGGCAGAATAAGTGGTTTTGATAGCTTGTTCGGTATGACTAAAAGTTAATTTGTAATCCTAACAGAAAGCAGATTAAATATGCGCCCGTAGCTCAGCTGGATAGAGCATCCGCCTTCTAAGCGGATGGTCGCAGGTTCGAGTCCTGCCGGGTGCGCCAATACAGGCAGCTGGCACAAGTAAAAGCAGTAAAGCAATATGGTGGGCGTAGCTCAGTTGGTAGAGCACAGGATTGTGACTCCTGTTGTCGTGGGTTCGATCCCCATCGTCCACCCCATATTCTAAAAGGCGCCCGATGAAAATCCGGCGCCTTTGCTTTAAAAGCTTCACGCGGACGTGGTGAAATTGGTAGACACACTGGATTTAGGTTCCAGCGGCGCAAGCTGTAAGAGTTCGAGTCTCTTCGTCCGCACCATAGATGCTTTCACCGCCCTTCGCTGAAGTGCGTTGAAGCCCGGAACAAGCCGCCTTGAGCGGCTTTTTTCGTTTCTGGGCTTCTACTCCTTACCCGCACCTACCGCTGCACCGCAATGCACTTGATCTCCACCAGCAACCCTGGTCGGGCGAGTTCGCTGACGCCTATGCAGGTCCATGCACAGGTGCCCCTTGGAAAGACCTTGTCCTTCACGCTCCTGAACAGCGGCATATGGCGTTGCATGTCGATGTGATAGGTCGTCATTTCGACCACGTCGTCAAACCCGCAACCGCCCGCCGCGAGCACGAGGCGAAGGTTTTCCCAGGCCGCCAGAAACTGCTGCTCCGGGTCTTCAATCACCTCCAGCTCCGGCGTTCGACCCACCTGCCCGGCGCAGTACAGGGTGCTGCCCACCTTTACCGCGGGGGCATAACCAGCACGCTCGCAAAGCAATTTCATCTCTTCGGGGACGATAATCTGGCGATCAGTCATGGGGCAGGGTCCAGGGGAGTAGGGCTATCAAGCGACGCGCCACTCTATAGAACAGAAAAGCCACCTATCAAGGTGGCTTTCGCGTTTCAGTGCCCTCGCGTCAATGCCTGGTCGCCTTGGGCCCACCTACCGGTGACAGCTCAAGCTCCAGTCGAACGATGTTGAGGATTCTGGTGAGTGGAGCGGCTTGCTCCGCCTCCCCCAGGGCGAGGAGGTGATCGCGTTGTTCGCGAATTCTGCTGAGGCTCTCGTCGAGCTGCGCAGCGGCCAATCGGTATTTTTCCATGTGCGGTTCCTTTATCACGGCCTCCCTGCCACTCGAGTCGGCCGTTCCGTGTGCGGGTGCTGTGGCACCGTTCGTCAACGGAAGGCTCTGCAAGCATAGCGTCCTTTGCGCCGTAGGCGCGTGAACATCACGGGCAGAACTGTTCCAACATTTATCCGCGCGCATGCTGCTGAATGATTTTAAAAATAATACTGATTTTCATTTCCCTTTTTTGCCTGCCTCACGTGACCTCTATTGCAAGACCATTGCAACGTTCCAGGGAGCTTCACGTGAAACGCATCGCGCCGACCGTAAATCCAGGCCAGCAGCCCGACAGGCACCGTGTTTTCAAGGCGGCGCAGGGCGCGCTTACCGTGCTGGCGCTTGCCGTCAGTGGTGCCAGCGTTGCAATGGCGGCGCCCATGGAGGCGCCCACCGCTCAGCACGCAGCTGTACGCAAGCATTACCAGATTGCGGCAGGCCCGCTGGCGCCCGCACTCAATCAGTTGGCGGGCGCCACCGGCGTGATGCTGACCTTTTCCCCGGAGCTGACCGACAAGCGCCAGACCCAGGGCCTGGATGGCGAGTACAACCGCAAGGAAGCCTTCGACCTGCTGCTGATGGGTACCGGGCTGCGCATCGTGCAGCTCAAGGACAAGAGCTTCGTGCTGCGCGCCGATGAACAGAGCCGCAGCGCACTGGAGGTGGGCCCCACGCTGGTCAATGCACTGGGCGAGCGCCCGGGCGTGATCCGCAGCAGCCGCGAAGTGCACGCCGAACGCCAGGACCTCAACAGCCTGGTGCGTTCCATGCCCGGTACCTACACCCTGCATTCACGCAGCCAGCCCGGGGTTTCGGTGAACATCCGCGGGCTGTCGGGCCTGGGGCGGGTCAACACCATGATCGACGGCGTGACCCAGACCTTCCGCAACAACGCCGGTCACGGTTCAGGCGGGCCGATGGCCTTCGTCGACCCCAACCTGCTGGCCGGTGTCGATGTGCAGCGCGGCGCGGTGGACGGCGCCGAAGGGGCCAATACCCTGGGGGGCACCGCCAACTTCCGCACCTTCGATATCGACGACATCGTCAAGCCCGACCACCGCGTGGGTGTGCGCAGCACCTACCGCACCGGCAACAACGGTTACGGCAACACGCGCATGCTCGCCGCCGGCGCACGAACCCGTCCCGAGGATAGCGAAGGCGTGTACGGCATCGTCGTCGCCGCCAGCAGTTCGCAAACCGGCGAATACAAGACCAGCTCCGGCCAGGAAAACCACTACGACACCACCAAGCAGAGCCCGCGCTCGGGCCTGCTCAAGGTGCGCCTGCAGCCCAACGACCTGCACCGCCTGGACCTCAGCGGCGTGCAGTACCGCAACGAGTTCTACCACAACTACCCATGGGAACTGCGCAACGAAACCTACCGCGCCAAGTACGCCTACACGCCCTACAACGAATGGGTGAACCTGACGGTCAACGCCTACCAGAACAAGACCCAGCTCGATTACCCGCCGGTGGAGGAATCCACCTTCATCGGCCGCAAGACCCACGACGATGCCCACGGTTTCGACTTCACCAACCTCAGCCGTTTCAACCTTGGCCCGGTGGAAGCGAGCTGGAGCAACGGCATGCGCTACTACACCGACGACTTCGTTGCCGACACGCCGGAAAAACGCGGGGCCAACCCCGAAGGCAAGCAGCAGACCGAAAGCCTGTTCAGTACCCTGGAGCTGGACTACGACATCTATGCCATGACCCTGGGCATGCACTACGACGGCTACAAGGTCAGCGGCCACGTGCCCAAGTGCTCGATTTTGCGCGAGTGCACGGGTATCGGCGGGGGCGATGTGGACATCACCCGCCGCGAGCACAGCTTCAACCCGCGTATCGGCTTTGCCGTAAAGCCCTATGACTGGATGCAGCTCTACACCAGCTGGTCGCGCACCTCGCGTGCACCGCGGGTGCAGGAGATGTTCTTCGAGAAGGTACCGATGACCGCCGACGCCAGCGATGCCGACGGCGTGGGGGCCAACCCGTACCTGCGCCAGGAGCGCTCCACCAACTACGAGTTCGGCTTCAATCTCAGTCGCGCCGGGCTGTTCAGCAGCAACGACTACGCCCAGCTCAAGGTCAACCGCTTCATCAGCAAGATCGACGGCTATATCACCCCGCAGTCGTTCGACATCGTCGATGACGACGGCGAATACTCGGCCAAGGCCAACTGGGTCAACTGGCCCGAGCAGGTGCGCATGAGCGGTTACGAGATCGAGGGCCGCTACGACGCAGGCTTCGTCTACGCCAACCTCTCCTGGACCCGCGCCACCACCAAGGCGCCGACCACCTCGGGCATCGAACTCGAAGACATCAACAGCCAGCCCGACCGCTACTGGACCCTCGACCTGGGCACGCGCTGGTTCGACGAGCGCGTGGTGCTCGGCGCCCGCGGCGAGTACTCCGGCCCTGCCGAAGAAAGCTGGGATTGGTACGAAACCAGGAAGACACAGTCCACCGGCGTGATCTGGGACCTTTACGGCAGCTGGCAGGTGCAGCAGAACGTCAGCCTGTTCTTCAACGTCGAGAACGTGGAGAACAAGACCTACAGCTACAACGCCTCGGTGGACTCGATCATGTCCGCCTCACTGGACCGCGGTACCGGGCGTGGGCGTACCACCTCGTTCGGCGTCACGTTCGAATACTGACCCCACAGGACCCTCTCATGTACACGAACTGCCTGCTTGGGGCGTGCCTTGCCCTGCTCGTCGGCTGCGCCACGGTCAATGCGCCGCCGGCCCAGACCGCCTATGCCCGTGTCGAAGCCAACATCCCCGGCTGGGGCGCGATCGTTGATGTGCGCAGCGGCCAGCAGATCGATGCCGGGCAATTGCTCGACGTACTGGCGCAAGCCCCCACGGTGATGGTGGGGGAGACCCACGACAACGTGGCTCATCACCTGATCGAGCAGTGGCTGGCCACCGGCCTGGCCGAGCGGCGCCAGCAAGGCGCCGTGGTGCTCGAGATGCTCGATAGCGATCAGCAGCGCCCGGTTGGCGATGTGCAGGCGTGGCTGGGCGCAGGCAACCGCGTGCGGCTGGCGCGTCTGCGCAAGATCATGCAGTGGGATGAGCGCTGGAGCTGGGAGCAATACGGCCCGTTGATGCAGGCACTGATGCAGGCCCCGGCACCGGTGCTGGCCGGCAACCTGTCTCCCCGCGAACGCAAGCAGGTGGCAGCCGACGCGCCCGCGGATGCGGCCAGCCTGTTTCCGCAAGCGGCAATCGCCGAGGTGCAGCGTCAGCGCATCGTGCAGATGCACTGTGGCGAGATCGACCTGCCGCGACTGAACGCCATGCTCGCCATTCAGCACGGTCGCGACCGGCGCATGGCCCAGGTGCTCGACGCCGCGCCGGCCCCGCGCCTGTTGTTCGCCGGTGTGCTGCACACCCTCAAGTCCCAGGGCGCGCCCCAGTACCTCAGGCATGGCGCGCGCGATCCCGGTTTGAAGGTGCTGGTGCTGGGGGAGGAGGGCCAGGCCCCAGCCGCTCAGGATGCCGACTTCGTGTGGCTGCTGCCCAGCCAGGACGGCGACGGCGTTGCGCTTGCCCCGGTGGCTGCCAGCTGCGACGCACCCTTGCAGCCACCCCTTCACTGAACCTTTTCTGCTCACAAGGAATCCCCACATGCCTGCTATTACTGCCAGCGACCTCCGCCAACGCCTTGGGCAAGACTGCCTCAGCCTCGCCCTGCCTGCCGCCGAAGTGGCGGCCCGGCTGTATCACCTTGGCCCGCTGAGGGTCATGACCCAGGCCAGTCATGCATTCCTCGACCAGGTGGGGCGCTTCCCACGGTCGGACGATGTTGCCCAGGTCGGTCTGGTGCTTGGCGAAGATGGCCTGGACCTGCGCCTGAACCTGCGCGCCTGGCACTGGCTGTGCCTCACCCGTGGCCAGGCCGCTGGTGATTTCGAGCTGCGGGTGTTCGACCGGCATGCCGCGCCGCTGTTGCGCCTGGCGTCGCTACCCGGCTCGAACCTGCAGGCGTGGGCCGAGTTGTATGCCCAGGGCAGCCTGGAGCACCCGCACTTCACACCGCGCGAGGCGCTGGTCAAACAAGATGTACAGGTCGCCGGGCTGGTCGACGACTGGGCAGCGATGGGGGATGTGCATGACCACTTCGCGCTGCTCAAGCGTCATGGCCTGACCCGCTATCAGGGCAACCAGGGCGTGGCCCCGCAGTTTGCCCGGCGTATCGGCAGCGCGGGCACTGCGGCGCTGCTCGGGCAACTGGCCGACAGCGGGCTGGAACTGATGGTCTTCATCTATAGCCCCGGCTCCACGCAGATCTACACCGGCAAGCTCGACAGCGCCACGCGGCAGGGCGACAGCCTGGTGTTCGACATGCCGGGTGACGGTGACGCCGCACCAACCCGTTTCGGCATACGTGACACCGTCGAAGCCGAAGCCTGGCGCGTGTACAAACCCAATGCCGTAGGCGGGGTCAACAGCCTGGAGATCTTCGATGCCGAGCAGCGCCTGATCGTGCAACTGTTCGGGCGTCGCCCTGCCGGGCAGCCCGAACAGCCAGCCTGGCGCGAGTTGCTCGATCGGTTGGAGGCGGGGCAATGAGCGCTCGGCTGCTGAGTGTGTGCCTGCTTCTTTTAATAGGTACAGCGCCCGTGCATGCCGATCAGGCCGACACATTGGTCATCGGCAACGACCTGGCCGAGATTGCCGCGCAGTTGCAGGCCACTTCGCGGTTGGTGGGGCGTGACGATTCCAGTCACTACCCACCCGAAGTGGCTCGCCTGCCGTCGGTGGGCTATCTGCGCCAGTTGTCGTCCGAAGGCATCCTGAGCCTGCATCCGCGGCGGGTGGTGCTCAGCGATGCGGCGCGTCCGGCCGTGGTGCTGCGCCAGCTGGATACCGTGGGCGTCGAGGTCATCGAAGTGCCCAGGGGCAAGCGCATCGCCGATATCCCACGCAAGATAGAACAGGTGGCCAAGGCCTTCGACCGTGAAGCCCTGAGCCCGCCGCTGGTTGCAGAGCAGCAACGTCTGGCCGCCGAGCTGGCTGCACTGGCGCCGCTCAAGGGCCCCAGGGCGCTGTTCATCTTCAATCGAGCGGGCATGATCCCGCTGATCATGGGACGCGGCACCGAAGCCCATGCCGCACTGGAGCAGGCGGGCATCGAGAACTGCGCGCCGTTCAGTGCCTACAAGCAGGTGGCGGCCGAAGCGATGGTGTCGCTTGCACCGGATTTCGTGATCATCAGCCGCGCCGGGTTGCAGGCCCTGGGCGGCGAGGACAACCTGTGGAAGCTCGGCGGCCTGGCGCTGACCCCGGCCGGTCAGCACCGGCGCCTGGTGCAGGTGGACGATCAGGCGCTGCTCAACCTGGGCCCACGCACCGTGGCGGCCATGCTGCAACTGCGCCGTGATGCCGGGGCGCTGTTCCCATGACGCGCTCGCACACCCGCTCATTGCCCACGCTGTTGCTGATGCTGGCCGGCCTGTGCGCCTTGCTGGCCCTGTGTTCGCTGGTGGGCAGCATCGGCCTGTCGCCGCGCATCCTGCTGGGCCATCTGCCCGCGCCGCTGGAATGGCAAGTGTGGAGCGAGGTACGCCTGCCGCGGCTGCTGCTGGCGGTGCTGGTGGGCTCGACCCTGGCAGCAGGCGGCACCGCCATGCAGGGGCTGTTTCGCAACCCGCTGGCCGACCCCACGCTGCTGGGCCAGGCCAGCGGTGCGGGGTTGGCGGTGTCGATCTGGATCGTGCTGTTCAATGGGCGTTTTGCCGGCCTGGAGCTGTATGGGCAGTTTCTGGCCGGGTTTGTCGGGGCGTTGCTGGTAACGCTGGTGATCTTCCGCATCGGGCGCGGCTACAAGGGTCGTGAATCGACCATCACCCTGCTGTTGGCCGGCCTGGTGATCAATACCCTGACCGGCGCGGTGGGCGGCATGCTGACCTTCATGGCCAGCGAAGAACAGTTGCGCCAATTGAGCCTGTGGGGCATGGGCAGCCTGGGCAGTGCCGAGTGGTCGACCCTGAGCGTAGCGCTGGTGGTGTTGCCGTTGACCTTGCTGGTGCTGGTGCGCAGCGCCGCCGACCTGGACCTGTTCCAGTTGGGTGAGGTGTCTGCCCATGCGGCGGGGCTCAATGCCGAGCGCCTGAAAAATCGCATTGTGCTGGCCTCCTCGCTGGGCGTGGGCCTGTGCGTCGCACTCACTGGCATCATCGGCTTCATCGGCCTGCTGGTGCCGCACTGCCTGCGCCTGTACTTCGGGCCGGGCCACCGTCTGCTGATTCCGGCCTCGATGCTGTGCGGGGCGATTCTGCTGCTGCTTGCCGACACCCTGGCGCGTAGCCTGGTCAGCCCTGCCGAGATTCCGGTCGGCCTGGTCACCAGCGTGATCGGCGGGCCGTACTTTCTCTGGTTGTTGCTGGGCCGCAAGGTCCGGGAGTTCTGAATGCTCGATCTTCTCGCTGTCGGCCTGCATCGGCCATTTGCCCTCAGCCCGGTCACCGAGGCCATACAGGGCGGCCAGCTACTGGGGCTGATCGGCCCCAACGGCGCAGGCAAAAGCACATTGTTGTCGCTGATCTCCGGCTATATCACGCCCGACTGCGGCGAAGTGCGGCTGCTCGATCAGCCGTTGAGCGCCTATTCACCGCGCCAGCTGGCGCGCAACCGCGCCCTGGTCACCCAGCACATGGACAGTGCGTTCGACTGGCAGGTCGGCGAATTCATCCAGCTGGGCCAGGGGCATGCCGGGTTGCCGTGCGCCGGCATCGTCGAGGCCATGGACATCACTCATCTGCTCGACCGCGGTGTGCTGTCGCTGTCGGGCGGCGAGTTGCAGCGGGTGACCATCGCCCGCGCGCTGAACCAGTTGGCCATCAGCCCTGCGGGCCCCACCGAGGGCCAGGCGCCGCGCATGCTGCTGCTCGACGAGCCCACCAGCGCGCTGGATATCGGCCAGCAGCAGAATCTGATGCGCCTGTTGCGCCGGCTGGCCCGCCTGCCACATATCGCGGTGGTGTGCGTGCTGCATGACCTCAACCTGGCGGCGCGCTACTGCGACCGGCTGTGGCTGATGGAAAAGGGCCGGTTGTGCGCCAGCGGGACCCCCGCGCAGGTACTGAATGCACATACCATCGAGACGGTGTTCGGGGCTCAGGTCAGTGTAACGGCGGGGCCCGGCCACGCGGTGGGCATCGAGCTGGCGTGCTGAGTGGCCAGTTCCCTCAGCGGGCGCTGACCGTGACCCAGTAGCGTGAGCGCCGGTTGATGCTGACCGGCAGCGACTGGGTCAGCGCGTCGAGTACCGCATCGCTGTCGGCCAGCGGGTAGACCCCCGAGATGCGCAGGTCGGCCACTTCACTGGTGCAGCGCAACAGGCCGGGGCGATAGCGCGACAGTTCGGCAATGAAGTGCCCCAGGCGCATGTCGTCGGCCTCCAGTGCACCTACGCCCCATGAAGGCTCGCGGCCCACCCGGGTGCTGTCGTCGATGCGCATGGCAGTAAAGCGTGTGCGCTCACCTGCACTGAGCCGCTGCGGCGTGGTGTGCAGCGGGCTGAGTTTCAGCGCGCCTTCGAACAGTTGCACATCGGTGCGCTCGGGCTGCACCTGCACCACGAACCGGGTGCCCAGCGCGAGGACGCTGCCCTGGGCGGTCTTCACGCTGAAGGGGCGCTGCGCGTCATCATGCCCGGTATTGATCAGCAGCCGCCCACTGCGCAGGTGCACGGTGCGCTGGGTGGGGGTGAAGTCCACCTCCACCGTGCTGTCGGCATCCAGGGTCAGTTGGCTGCCATCGGCCAGGGTGATGTGTCGAGGGGCGCTGGCGCCATTGTGGTAGGCCAGGCCCGCACCGCTGCGCCAGGGCTCGCGGTAGGCCAGGCCGCCGGTGCCGCCGGCCAGGGCAAGCAGCAGCAATGCCTTGACCACCCGCCGACGACTGCCGCCGCCGTGGCTGAGGCTGCGGTAGCCGGCGGTGGGCTCCAGCCCGGCCAGGCGACCGCGCAGGCTTTCTATATGCAGCCAGGCGCGTTCGTTGTCCGGGTCGGCGGCGCGCCAGCGTGCAAAGGCCTGGGCCTGCTCGGGCGGCAGGTCGCCGTCCATCCACAGGGTCAGCCAGTGGGCAGCCTCACGGGTGGTGCGGGGCTTGAAGGCCGGTTGCGGTGTGCTCATGGCAGCTGCGCAAAAAAACAGTGCTGGTTGGCGCGCACCAGGTACAGCTTCACCGAGCGTGTGCTGACTTGCAGGCGCTCGGCGATCTCGGCGATTTTCAGACCCTGCAGGTGCGACAGCAGAAACGCTTCGCGGACCTTGGCCGGCAGCTCGTCGAGCAGCCTGTCCAGCAGGGTCAGGGCTTCAAGGGCCAGGGTGCGCACCTCGGGCGAGGGCTCCACGGCTTCTGGCAGGTTGGCCAGGGCTTCGAGATAGGCCTGCTCCACCAGTCGGCGCCGGTGTACGTTCGCCATCAGGCGCCGCGCCACGGTGGACAGGAACGAGCGCGGCTCGCGGATGCTGAACAGGTCCTTGGAGGCCAGGATGCTCAGGAACGTGTCCTGGGCCAGGTCAGCCGCCGACTCCGGGCAACCCATACGGTTGCGCAGCCATTGGCGTAGCCAGCGATGGTGATCGGTGTACAGCGTCTGCAGGTACGCATGGGCGCTGGCAGGGGCGTGTGGGCTGGATTCCATCGAGTGCGATCGGTGCAGGGCTGATGAGGCTGCGGAGTATAACGAGATTATTTCTCAAATGATAATTGTTATTGTTAGTGGGTTGTGGCCGCCAAACCGGCTCCTGCAGGAGCCGGCATGGCCGGCGAAGGCAGCACCGCCGTCTACAGAGCAAAAATCCACGGCACCATCAGCACGCTCACAATCATCACCAGGATCGTGAACGGTACCCCCACCTTCACAAAGTCGGCGAAGCGATACTGCCCCGGCCCCAGCACCAGGGTGTTCACCGGCGACGACACCGGCGTCATGAACGCGGCGGATGCGGCCAGCGCCACGATCATGGCGAACGGGTAGGGCGATGCGCCCAGTTGCTGTGCGGTGGTGATCGCAACCGGCGCCATCAGTACCGCTGTTGCGGTGTTGGAAATGAACAGCCCGATCAGCGCCGTGATCGCAAACAGCGTGGCGAGGATCACGTAGGGCCCTGCACTGCCCAGCACGCCCACCAGGCCGTCCACCGCCAGGGCGATGCCTCCGGTTTTCTGCAACGCCAGGGCAAAGGGCAGCATGCCCACGATCAGTATCAGGCTCTGCCAGTGGATCGCCCGGTAGGCGCTCTCCATGTCGATGCAGCGGCTGGCGCCCATCAGCAGGCAGCCGATCAGCGCGGCGATCACGTTGGGCACCAGGCCGCTGATCATCAGGCCCACCATCACCGCCAGGCTGATCAGCGCATAAGGCGCCTGATTCAGGGCCGGGGCCACGTTGTCCACTTCCGCCGGCAGGCTCAGCACCAGAAAGTCCCGCGGTTGCGTCTGCAGCTGGCGAATCGCCTTCCAGGTGCCGATCACCAGCAGGGTGTCGCCCAGCTTGAGCTTTTCTTCCACCAGTTGCTCGTCGATGGCCGCCTGGTCGCGACGCAGGCCCACCACGTTCAGCCCCCAGCGGCTGCGGAACGTCAGCTCCAGCAGGTTCTTGCCGATCAACTGCGAGCCCGGTGGCAGCGCCACTTCGGCCATGCCCACTTCGCGCGACTGGTCGATGAAGTAGGCGGCCTTGAAGTGCAGAGGCTCCAGGCGCATGGTCTGGCACAGGTTGCGCAGGTCGTCCTTGGGCGAGAACAGGTCAAGCAGCAGCACGTCGCCCTCGTGCACCAGGGTACTGGAGTCGGGGCTGATCACGCGGGTGCTGAACTTGTGCTGGCGCTCGATGCCGACCACGTTGGCACCGTGCTCGGTGCGCAGCTTCAGCTCGCTCAGGCTGTGGCCGATCAGCGGCGAATGGGGCCTGACCCGCAGGCGTCGTTCACGCCCGGCCAGCTTGTAGTCGATGATCAGGTCGAGCAGGGTGCGGCGGGTTTCGGTGCTGCCGTCCTTGCGCGTCGCGCTGCCCAGCCAGTTGCGCGTCAGCAGCATGTAGCCCACCCCCAGCACCAGGATCACCAGGCCGAAAGGGGTGAAGCTGAAAAAGCTGAAACCGGTTTCACCGTGGCGTACCAGCTCGCTGTGCACCACCACGTTGGGAGGCGTGGCCACCAGGCTGAGCATGCCGCTGATCAGCCCGGCGAAGGCCAGTGGCATCATCAGGCGGCTGGGCGACACCTTCATGCGTGCGGCGATGCTCAGTACTACCGGGATGAAGATCGCCACCACGCCGGTCGAACTCATCACCGAGCCCAGGCCTGCCACCGACACCATCAGCAGCACGATCAGGCGAGTTTCGCTGTTGCCGGCGCGTTCGGCCATCCACTCGCCGATGCGGTAGGCGATACCGGTGCGCACCAGCCCTTCGCCGATCACGAACAGCGCGGCAATCAGCACCACGTTGGGGTCGCTGAAGCCGGCCAGGGCTTCCTGCACGCTCAGGATGCCGAGCAGGGGCAGGGCGACGATCACCAGCAGCGCCACCACGTCCATGCGCGGGCGATTGATGACAAACAGCGCGACGGCGCTGAACAGCAGGCCAAGGACCCAGAACAATTCGTGATTCATGCAGGTATCCGAAAAGAAGACGCCGGTGAGTCTGGCAGAAACCGGGCGGCCGTTTGTTGATTTGCTGCAGCGCTTGGGTGGCACAGGGCCAGATGTTAAGGTGCGCGGCATTCTGCTGTTCACCTGTCGCCGATGTCACCCTGGCTAGTGACAAATAAGCCAAAGCTGATAGATTTCAGGCGGTTGAAGCAGTGGCCGGGTTATCGGCCGCAGGAAGGAATGCACCATGATTGCAAAAGAATCACGCCAGGCGGTCGCGCTAGAGCGGTTTGCCCAGGCAAACCCGCAGTTGCTCGAAGAGATAGCCGGGCTCAATGCCCACGAGCAACAGCAGCAGATCCAGTGGGCGTTCGATGACCAGGCGCAGGAGCGTGGCCTTCAATCCTGGGAGTTGACCCTGGAGTTGATTGCCGAGTCGCCCGAACAACTGCGCGAGATGCGTCTTGAAGTGCACCGCGAAGTGGCCGAGGCATTGGGCCTGAGCTGGCAGGAATACTGCGAGTTCAACGAAATTGAAGATGCTGCGCCCTGAGGCGCGGTAGTGTGTTGAAAAGTTTCTGTTCCATAGCCTCCACTGGGCATCGGGATGCCCGCCGGTCAGGCCGCAACGCCTTCAACGGCGGGTTCCGGCGCCCAGGCAAGAGGCTTCGGGGCAGTTGTGCGAAATTCAAATGTGCCGCGGCCTGTTCTCCTTGATTTGAACGGGGTGACTTCTGGTGTTTGAGTCACTAGAATGCTTGCCCTTGATTCTGGAGTCGGTATCGCCGGCTAACGTCTGTGCAACGAGGAATATCCATGCAAGTTTCTGTTGAAAGTACTTCCGCTCTCGAGCGCCGCATGAGCGTCACCGTGCCGGCTGAGCGTATCGAGAGCCAGGTCAACAAGCGTCTGCAGCAGACCGCCCAAAAGGCCAAGATCGCTGGCTTCCGTCCAGGCAAAGTTCCAATGAGCGAAATCAAGCGCCGTTTCGGTGCTGACGCTCGCCAGGAAGCAGTAGGCGATGTGATCCAGTCCTCCTTCTACGAAGCCGTGGTCGAGCAGAAGCTGAACCCGGCCGGTTCGCCGTCGATCGAGCCGAAGTCGCTCGAAGCGGGCAAGGACCTGGAATACGTTGCCGTCTTCGAAGTGTTCCCTGAGTTCACCGTTGCCGGTTTCGAGTCGATCAACGTCGAGCGCCTGAGCGCCGAAGTGGCTGACGCCGACCTGGACAACATGCTGGAAGTGCTGCGCAAGCAGAACGTTCGCTTTGAAGCGACCGACCGTGCTGCCCAGAACGAAGACCAGCTGAACATCGATTTCGTCGGCAAGGTCGACGGTGAAGTGTTCGCCGGTGGTTCGGCCCAGGGCACCCAGCTGGTGCTGGGTTCCGGCCGCATGATCCCAGGCTTCGAAGAAGGTCTGGTCGGCGCCAAGGCCGGTGAAGAGCGCGTTCTGAACCTGACCTTCCCCGAGGACTATCAGAACCTGGACCTGGCTGGCAAAGCCGCCGAGTTCACCGTTACCGTCAACAGCGTTTCCGAGCCAAAACTGCCTGAGCTGACCGAAGAGTTCTTCGCCCAGTTCGGCATCAAGGAAACCGGCATCGAAGGCTTCCGCACCGAAGTTCGCAAGAACATGGAGCGTGAACTGCGCCAGGCCATCAAGACCAAGGTCAAGAACCAGGTAATGGACGGCCTGCTGGCTGCCAACCCGATCGAAGTGCCAAAGGCCCTGCTGGAAAACGAAGTGAACCGTCTGCGCGTGCAGGCCGTTCAGCAGTTCGGTGGCAACATCAAGCCTGAGCAACTGCCGGCCGAGCTGTTCGAAGAGCAAGCCAAGCGCCGCGTCGTGCTGGGCCTGATCGTCGCCGAAGTGGTCAAGCAGTTCGACCTCAAGCCAGACGAAGACCGCGTTCGCGAAATGATCCAGGAAATGGCCTCGGCCTACCAGGAGCCTGAGCAAGTCGTCGCCTGGTACTACAAGAACGACCAGCAGCTGAACGAAGTCCGTTCGGTTGTGCTGGAAGAACAAGTTGTGGATACTGTTCTGCAGAAAGCGACTGTGACCGACAAATCGGTCTCTTACGAAGAAGCTGTCAAGCCGGTGCAGGCACCTGCCGCTGACTGATTTCCTTCTCTTGTAGGAAAACACCACAAGCCAGCCTTCGAGCTGGCTTGTGCGTATTCAAGACATGACTATTTGGGAGTGAGTGCAGGACATGTCCCGCAATTCTTATTATCAGCAGAGCTCTGACATCCAGGCCGCAGGCGGCCTGGTCCCGATGGTTATCGAGCAATCCGCTCGTGGCGAACGCGCCTATGACATCTACTCGCGCCTGTTGAAGGAGCGGGTGATCTTTCTGGTCGGCCCGGTAGAGGACTACATGGCCAACCTGATCGCAGCGCAATTGCTGTTCCTTGAAGCGGAAAACCCGGACAAGGACATCCATCTCTACATCAACTCGCCGGGTGGTTCGGTGACAGCAGGCATGTCGATCTACGACACCATGCAGTTCATCAAGCCCGACGTTTCCACCACCTGCATCGGCCAGGCGTGCTCCATGGGCGCGTTCCTGCTGGCTGCCGGTGCCCATGGCAAGCGTTTCTGCCTGCCGAACTCGCGGGTGATGATTCACCAGCCGCTGGGTGGCTTCCAGGGTCAGGCCTCGGATATCGAGATCCACGCCAAGGAAATCCTGCAGATCCGTTCGCGTCTGAACGAGCTGCTGGCCCATCACACCGGGCAGGACCTCGAAACCATCGAGCGTGACACCAACCGCGACAACTTCATGAGCGCCGAGCGTGCTGCCGAATACGGCCTGATCGACTCGGTGCTCCACAAGCGGCCTGTTTGATAGGCAGCCAAGCGGGTGGCCGGGCCTTCCCGCCACCTGTGGACTTGAAAAAGCCCGCAATTGCCTTCATCTTGTGTTGCAAGCCTACCGGATTGGATCGATCGAATGACTGACACCCGTAACGGCGAGGACAACGGCAAATTGCTCTATTGCTCCTTCTGCGGCAAAAGCCAGCATGAAGTACGCAAGTTGATTGCCGGCCCCTCGGTCTTTATCTGCGACGAGTGCGTCGACCTGTGCAACGACATCATCCGTGAGGAGGTGCAGGAAGCCCAGGCCGAGAGCAGCGCGCATAAATTGCCTTCGCCGAAAGAAATCAGCGGCATCCTGGACCAGTACGTCATTGGTCAGGAGCGCGCGAAAAAAGTCTTGGCCGTAGCGGTGTACAACCACTACAAGCGCCTGAACCAACGTGACAAGAAGAACGACGATGTCGAGCTCGGCAAGAGCAACATCCTGCTGATCGGACCGACGGGCTCGGGTAAGACCCTGCTCGCCGAAACCCTCGCGCGTCTGTTGAATGTGCCGTTCACCATTGCCGATGCCACCACGCTGACCGAAGCGGGTTATGTCGGTGAAGATGTCGAGAACATCATTCAGAAACTGCTGCAGAAGTGCGACTACGACGTGGAAAAGGCCCAGATGGGCATTGTCTACATCGACGAAATCGACAAGATCTCGCGCAAGTCGGACAACCCGTCCATCACCCGTGACGTTTCGGGCGAAGGCGTGCAGCAGGCATTGCTCAAGCTGATCGAGGGCACGGTTGCCTCGGTACCACCGCAAGGTGGCCGCAAGCACCCGCAGCAGGAGTTCCTGCAGGTCGATACGCGCAACATCCTGTTCATTTGCGGCGGTGCGTTCTCGGGCCTCGAAAAGGTCATCCAGAACCGTTCCACCCGCGGTGGCATCGGCTTTGGTGCGGAAGTTCGCAGCAAGGAAGAAGGCAAGAAGGTTGGCGAGTCGCTGCGTGAAGTCGAGCCGGACGATCTGGTCAAGTTTGGCCTGATTCCCGAGTTCGTCGGCCGCCTGCCGGTACTGGCAACCCTCGACGAGCTCGACGAGGCTGCACTGATGCAGATCCTCACCGAGCCGAAGAACGCCTTGACCAAGCAATACGGCAAGCTGTTCGAGATGGAAGGCGTCGACCTGGAGTTCCGCAGCGATGCGCTCAAGTCGGTGGCCCGCAAGGCACTGGAGCGCAAGACCGGTGCCCGTGGCCTGCGTTCGATTCTCGAAGGCATCCTGCTCGACACCATGTACGAGATTCCTTCGCAGAAGGATGTCAGCAAGGTGGTGATCGACGAGAGCGTCATCGATGGCTCGTCCAAGCCGCTGTTGATCTACGAGAACAGCGAGCCGCAAGCCAAGGCTGCACCCGACGCCTGAGTCGGGTGACGGCAGCAAACCAGCAAGGGGCCTACGGGCCCCTTTGCTTTTCCTGTCGCAGAGCTTGTTTTTTTGCGGGCCTGCCCCCACATTAACTCCATGCTCAAATTTCCATCGGATTACGGCCATAAGGCCGCTGTAGAGGCGAAATCATGAAGACAACCCTCGACTTGCCTCTTTTGCCATTGCGCGATGTCGTCGTTTACCCGCACATGGTCATCCCGCTGTTCGTGGGGCGTGAAAAGTCCATCGAAGCCCTCGAGGCCGCGATGACGGGCGAGAAGCAGATCCTCCTGCTGGCCCAGAAGAATCCAGCTGATGACGATCCAGGTGAAGATGCCCTGTACCGTGTCGGCACCATTGCAACCGTACTGCAACTGCTCAAACTGCCCGATGGCACCGTCAAGGTGCTGGTCGAGGGCGAGCAGCGCGGTGCGGTTGAGCGCTTTGTCGAAGTCGACGGGCATATTCGCGCCGATGTGGCGCTGATCGACGAAGTCGAGGCCGCCGATCGCGAGTCCGAAGTCTTCGTGCGCAGCCTGCTGTCGCAATTCGAACAGTATGTGCAGCTGGGCAAGAAGGTCCCCGCTGAAGTCCTCTCGTCGCTCAACAGCATCGACGAGCCGGGGCGCCTGGTCGACACCATGGCCGCTCACATGGCCCTGAAGATCGAGCAGAAGCAGGAAATTCTCGAAATCATCGACCTGGGCGCCCGGGTCGAGCACGTCCTGGCCTTGCTGGATGCCGAAATCGACCTGTTGCAGGTCGAGAAGCGCATCCGTGGTCGGGTCAAGAAGCAGATGGAGCGCAGCCAGCGCGAGTACTACCTGAATGAGCAGATGAAGGCCATTCAGAAAGAGCTCGGCGACAGCGACGAAGGCCACAACGAAGTCGAAGAGCTGAAAAAGCGCCTCGACGCTGCCGGCCTGCCCAAGGATGCCTACGCCAAGGCCCAGGCCGAGCTGAACAAACTCAAGCAGATGTCGCCGATGTCGGCTGAAGCCACCGTGGTGCGCTCGTACCTCGACTGGCTGGTGCAGGTGCCGTGGAAGGCGCAGAGCAAGGTGCGCCTTGACCTGGCCAAGGCCGAAGAGATCCTGGATGCCGACCACTATGGCCTGGACGAGGTCAAGGAACGCATCCTCGAATACCTCGCCGTGCAAAAGCGCGTGAAGAAGATCCGCGGCCCGGTACTGTGCCTGGTCGGCCCGCCGGGTGTCGGCAAGACTTCCCTGGCCGAATCCATTGCCAGCGCCACCAATCGCAAGTTCGTGCGCATGGCCCTGGGTGGCGTGCGTGACGAGGCAGAAATTCGCGGTCACCGCCGTACCTACATCGGTTCGATGCCAGGTCGCCTGATCCAGAAGATGACCAAGGTGGGTGTGCGCAACCCGCTGTTCCTGCTCGATGAAATCGACAAGATGGGCAGCGACATGCGTGGCGACCCGGCCTCGGCACTGCTCGAAGTGCTCGACCCCGAGCAGAACCACAACTTCAACGATCACTATCTGGAGGTCGATTACGACCTGTCGGACGTGATGTTCCTGTGCACCTCCAACTCGATGAATATCCCGCCGGCGCTGCTCGACCGGATGGAAGTGATTCGTCTGCCGGGGTACACCGAAGACGAGAAGATCAACATTGCGGTCAAGTACCTCTCGCCCAAGCAGATCAAGGCCAACGGCCTGAAGAAGGGCGAGCTGGAGATCGACACTGCCGCCATCCGCGACATCATCCGCTACTACACCCGCGAAGCCGGTGTGCGGGGCCTGGAGCGCCAGATCGCCAAGATCTGCCGCAAGGTCGTCAAGGAACATGCCGGGCTCAAGCAGGTGGCCGTCAAGGTCGATGGTGACAACCTCGAGCATTACCTGGGCGTTCGCAAGTTCCGCTACGGCCTGGCCGAGCAGCAGGACCAGGTAGGGCAGGTAACCGGCCTGGCGTGGACCCAGGTGGGCGGCGAGCTGCTGACCATCGAGGCCGCGGTGATTCCGGGCAAGGGTCAACTGATCAAGACCGGTTCGCTGGGCGATGTGATGGTCGAGTCGATCACTGCCGCGCAGACCGTGGTGCGCAGCCGTGCACGCAGCCTGGGGATCCCGGCCGACTTCCACGAGAAGCGCGACACCCACATTCACATGCCGGAAGGGGCTACCCCCAAGGACGGCCCAAGCGCTGGCATCGGCATGTGCACTGCACTGGTGTCGGCCCTGACCGGGATTCCGGTGCGCGCCGATGTGGCCATGACCGGGGAAATCACCCTGCGTGGCCAGGTGCTGGCCATTGGCGGTTTGAAGGAAAAACTGCTGGCAGCACACCGCGGCGGGATCAAGACCGTGATCATTCCAGAAGAGAATGTGCGCGACCTGAAGGAAATTCCTGACAATATTAAACAGGATCTTCAGATTAAACCTGTCAAATGGATTGACGAAGTCCTCCAAATTGCGCTGCAATACGCCCCGGAGCCCTTGCCAGATGTGGCTCCCGAGATTGTCGCCAAGGATGAAAAGCGCGACAGCGATTCCAAGGAACGAATCAGTACCCATTAGTACGTATTTGGCTGGGGGGCCTCCACGACGTTAATTCGGGCCCTTGTTATAAAGCGGCGCCCACTTGTCGGTGGGCCACCCGGCAATCGTTTTGCTTTTCATTACATACTTAGAAACAAACTCAAATAGAGATAAGGGGACTTAGAGTGAACAAGTCGGAACTGATTGACGCTATTGCCGCATCTGCTGATATCCCGAAAGCTGCTGCCGGCCGTGCGCTGGACGCAGTCATCGAATCCGTCACCGGCGCCCTGAAAGCCGGTGATTCCGTGGTGCTGGTCGGTTTCGGTACCTTCTCGGTAACCGATCGTCCTGCCCGTACCGGTCGCAACCCGCAAACCGGCAAGACTCTGGAAATTCCTGCTGCCAAGAAGCCAGGCTTCAAGGCCGGCAAAGCACTGAAAGAAGCCGTCAACTAAGGCGTCTCTTTCAGGCTTCGCCTAACCGGGTCGGGTTTCGCCTGGCCTGGTAGCGCAGCACGGGGAATCGCAAAAACAGATTCCCGTGTGCTTCGCCAGTTACGAGAAGGCGCATCCTCGGATGCGCCTTTCTTCTATCAGGACTCTACCCACGCTCCGCGGTTGTTTATTTAGTACGGCCGTTTCTGGGGGACGCATGCTTCAAAATATCAGGGACAATTCACAAGGTTGGATTGCCAAGACCATCATCGGTGTCATCGTGGCCTTGATGGCGCTGACCGGCTTCGATGCCATCTTCCAGGCCACCACCCATAGCCAGGACGCTGCCAAGGTCAATGGCGACACCATCAGCCAGAATGAGCTGAGCCAGGCTGTCGACATGCAACGTCGGCAACTGATGCAACAGCTGGGCAAGGATTTCGACGCCTCCCTGCTGGATGAAAAAATGCTGCGTGAAGCAGCACTCAAGGGCCTCATCGAGCGCAAGCTGCTGCTCCAGGGCGCCAAGGATGCCAAGTTCAGCTTCTCCGAAGCCGCGCTTGACCAGGTCATCCTGCAAACGCCGGAGTTCCAGGTTGACGGCAAGTTCAGCCCCGAGCGTTTCGACCAGGTGATTCGTCAGCTGGGCTACGGTCGCCTGCAGTTCCGCGACATGCTGGCGCAGGAAATGCTGATCGGCCAACTGCGTGCTGGCCTGGCCGGCAGCGGTTTTGTTACCGATTCGCAGGTCGAGGCATTTGCCCGCCTGGAGAAGCAGACCCGTGATTTCGCTTCGCTGACCTTCAAGGCCGACCCGGCCGCGGTCAAGGTCACCGACGAAGAGATCAAGGCGCACTACGACGAGCACGCCAAGGAGTTCATGAGCCCCGATCAGGTGGTCATCGACTACATCGAGCTGAAGAAGGCCGCGTTCTTCGACCAGGTCAAGGTCGACGACGAGGCGCTCCAGGCGCTGTACCAGAAGGAAATCGCCAACCTGGCCGAGCAGCGCCATGCCGCGCACATCCTCATCGAAGTCAACGACAAGCTTGACGATGCCCAGGCCAAGGCCCGCATCGAAGAGATCAAGCAGCGTCTGGACAAAGGCGAAGACTTTGCCAAGCTGGCCAAGGAGTTCTCCCAGGACCCGGGCTCTGCCGCCACGGGTGGTGACCTGGGCTATGCCGGCCAGGGTGTCTACGACCCGGCCTTCGAAGAGGCGCTGTATGCGCTGAACAAGGGCCAGGTATCGGCGCCGGTGCGTACCGACTTCGGTTGGCACCTGATCAAGCTGCTGGATGTGCAGGCACCTGAAGTGCCGACCTTCGCCAGCCTGAAAGACAAGCTGACCCGCGAGCTCAAGACCCAGCAGGTCGAACAGCGCTTCGTCGAAGTGACCAAGCAGCTGGAGGACTCGGCGTTCGAAGCCTCCGACCTGGCCCAGCCGGCCCAGGAGCTTGGCCTGAAGCTGAACACCTCGGCGCCGTTCGGCCGTGAAGGTGGCGATGGCATCACGGCCAACCGTGCGGTGATCCAGGCGGCGTTCAGCCCGGAAGTGCTGGAAGAGGGTGCCAACAGCACCGCCATCGAGCTGGACCCGGAGACGGTCGTGGTCATCCGTGTCAAGGAGCACCGCAAGCCTGAGCAACTGCCGCTGGAAGTGGTGAGCGACAGCATTCGCAAGCACCTGGCCAGGGAGCACGCCAGTGCGGCGGCCAAGGCCAAGGGCGAGGCGCTGATCGCCGGCCTACGCGACGGCAAGGTCGAACTGGCAGCCAGCCAGGAAGGGCAGAGCTGGAAGGTCCAGGAAGCGGTCACACGCAACCAGGAGGCCATCGACCCGGCCGAGCTGCAGGCGGTGTTCCGCATGAGCAAGCCGCAAGCCAAGGACAAGCCGACCTTCGGTAGCGTCACCTTGAACGACGGCAGCTTTGTGGTCCTGCGCCTGAACGGCGTCAACGAAGGTGCTGCGGCAAGTGACGAAGAGAAGGCGGCCTACCGTCGCTTCCTGGCGTCGCGTGCTGGCCAGCAGGACTTCGCTGCGTACCGCAAGCAGTTGGAAGAGAAGGCGGACATCACCCGTTACTGAGTGATGCTGCTGTAAACGGAAAGGGCCGCTGATGCGGCCCTTTCTGTTTTTGTGTTGGTTGTACGGGGGCGTTCGCCGGCAAGGCCGGCTCCTACAGGGATCGCAACCTCTTCAGGAGCCGGCCTTGCCGGCGAATAGCCAGATCCCGGACAAAAGAAAAGGCCGCATCAGCGGCCTTTTCCCATCCTGCCAACCTTACTCGGTAAGGTCGCCCATGGCGGTAGTGTTGAAGCCACCGTCCACGTACATGATTTCACCGCTCACGCCCGACGCCAGGTCCGAGCAGAGGAACGCGCCGGCGTTGCCGACTTCGTCGATGGTGACGTTGCGACGCAGCGGGGTCTGCGCTTCGTTGGCGTCCAGCATCTTGCGGAAGTTCTTGATACCCGAGGCTGCCAGGGTACGGATCGGGCCGGCCGAAACGGCGTTCACACGAGTGCCTTCCGGGCCCAGGCTGCGCGCCAGGTAGCGCACGCCGGCTTCCAGGCTGGCCTTGGCCATGCCCATCACGTTGTAGTTGGGCATGGTGCGCTCGGCGCCCAGGTACGACAGGGTCAGCAGGCTGCCATTGCGGCCCTTCATCATGTCGCGACCGGCCTTGGCCAGGGCCACGAAGCTGTAGGCGCTGATGTCGTGGGCAATGCGGAAGCCATCACGGGTGGTGGCCTGGGTGAAGTCGCCGTCGAGCTGGTCGCCCGGCGCGAAGCCTACGGAGTGCACGATGCAGTCCAGGCCGTCCCACTTCTTGCTCAGTTCTTCGAAGACCTTGGCGATTTCTTCATCGCTGGCAACGTCACAGGGGAAGCACAGCTCAGGGCTGGAGCCCCAGCCAGCGGCGAACTCTTCGACGCGGCCCTTGAGCTTTTCGTTCTGGTAGGTGAAGGCAAGTTCTGCACCCTCGCGATGCATGGCGGCAGCGATGCCGGATGCGATGGACAGTTTGCTTGCGACACCGACGATCAGTACGCGCTTACCGGCGAGAAAACCCATGTGTTGTTCCTCTTCAGGTTAATCGACAGCTGTGGGGGCCAAAAAGGCGGCTTCCAGCAGCTGCTGTGTATAGGGATGTTGCGGGGCGCTGAAAATACCCGTAGCCGGACCTTGTTCCACCACCTTGCCCTGCTTGACCACCATCAACTGGTGGCTGAGCGCCTTGACCACCGCCAGGTCATGGCTGATGAACAAGTAGGTCAGGTTGTACTTGGTCTGCAGCGTACGCAGCAGTTCCACCACCTGGCGCTGAACGGTCCGGTCGAGCGCCGAAGTGGGCTCGTCCAGCAGTATCAGCGCCGGTTTCAATACCAGTGCCCGGGCAATGGCAATACGTTGTCGCTGGCCACCGGAGAACTCGTGAGGGTAGCGGTGCCGGGTTTGCGGATCCAGTCCTACTTCCTCTAGCGCCTCCATGATCGCCTGTTCCTGCTCTGCCTCCGTGCCAATCCGATGAATGCGCAGGCCCTCTCCGACGATATCGCTCACGCTCATGCGCGGGCTCAGGCTGCCGAAGGGGTCCTGGAATACCACCTGCATCTGGCGGCGCAACGGCCGCACCTGTTGCTGGGTCAGGCCGTCCAGCGCCTGGCCTTCAAAGCGTATCGCGCCCTGGCTGCCGATCAACCGCAGGATCGCCAGGCCCAGGGTAGACTTGCCGGAACCACTCTCGCCCACGATGCCCAGGGTCTGGCCCTGGGGCAGGCTGAAGTTGATGCCGTCCACCGCCTTGACGTGGTCCACGGTCTTGCGCAGCAGGCCCTTCTTGATCGGGAACCACACGCGCAGGTCCTCGACCTCGAGCAGCGGCGGGCCCACCGGGTTGTCGGCAGGCTTGCCGCTGGGCTCGGCACCGAGCAGCATTTGCGTATACGGATGCTGCGGGGCACGGAACAATTCGTCACACGACGCCTGTTCGACGATGCAACCGCGCTGCATGACACATACGCGGTGGGCAATTCTTTTCACCAGGTTCAAATCGTGACTGATCAGTAGCAGCGCCATGCCCAGGCGCGCCTGCAGGTCCTTGAGCAATTCGAGGATTTTCAGCTGCACGGTGACGTCCAGCGCGGTGGTCGGTTCGTCGGCGATCAGCAGCTCCGGCTCGTTGGCCAGGGCCATGGCGATCATCACCCGCTGGCGTTGACCGCCCGACAGCTCGTGGGGCAGGGCCTTGAGGCGCTTGACCGGGTCGGGAATGCCCACCAGTTCCAGCAGCTCCAGGGTGCGCTCGGTGGCCGCCTTGCCGCGCAGGCCCTTGTGCAGCATGAGAATCTCGTTGATCTGTTTCTCGATGTTGTGCAGCGGGTTGAGCGAGGTCATCGGCTCCTGGAAGATCATCGCGATGCGGTTGCCGCGAATGCGCCGCATCTGTTTTTCTTCCAGCTTGAGCAGGTCCTGGCCTTCGTAGGTGATGCTGCCGCTGGGGTGGCGGGCCAGCGGGTAGGGCAGCAGGCGCAGGATGGAGTGCGCGGTCACCGACTTGCCCGAGCCGCTTTCGCCCACCAGTGCCAATGTCTCGCCACGACGGATGTCGAAGCTGATGCCTTCGACCACGCGTTGCTGCTGCGCCCCGGTGACGAACTCCACCGACAGGTCGCGCACTTCGATCAAGGTGTCGTTGCTCATCTCATTTCCTCGGGTCGAAGGCATCGCGGGCGGACTCGCCGATGAACACCAGCAGGCTGAGCATCAGTGCCAGTACCGCGAAGGCGCTCATGCCCAGCCAAGGCGCCTGCAGGTTGGACTTGCCCTGGGCCACCAGCTCGCCCAGCGACGGCGCGCCCGGTGGCAGGCCGAAGCCGAGAAAGTCCAGCGCCGTGAGGGTGCCGATGGCGCCGGTCAGGATGAACGGCAAAAAGGTCATGGTCGAGACCATCGCGTTGGGCAGGATGTGCCGGTACATGATCGCGCCGTTCTGCATGCCCAGCGCCCGCGCCGCGCGCACGTATTCCAGGTTGCGCCCGCGCAGGAACTCGGCGCGCACCACGTCCACCAGGCTCATCCACGAGAACAGCAGCATGATGCCCAGCAGCCACCAGAAGTTGGGCTGCACGAAACTGGCCAGGATGATCAGCAGGTACAGCACCGGCAACCCCGACCAGATCTCCAGAAAGCGCTGCCCGGCCAGGTCGACCCAGCCGCCATAGAAGCCCTGCAGGGCGCCTGCGATCACCCCGATGATGGAGCTGAACACCGTCAGCGTCAGGGCGAACAGCACCGAGATGCGAAAGCCGTAGATCACCCGCGCCAGCACGTCGCGGCCCTGGTCGTCGGTGCCCAGCAGGTTCTGCGCCGAGGGCGGGGCCGGGGCGGGCACCTTCAAGTCGTAGTTGATGCTCTGGTAGCTGAACGGGATCGGTGCCCACAGCACCCAGCTGTCCTTGGCTGCCAGCAACTCGCGGATGTACGGGCTCTTGTAGTTGGCCTCCAGCGGGAACTCGCCGCCGAAGGTGGTCTCGGGGTAGCGCTTGAGGGCGGGGAAGTACCATTCGCCGTCGTAACGCACCGCCAGCGGCTTGTCGTTGGCGATCAGCTCGGCGCCCAGGCTCAGCCCGAACAGGATCAGGAACAGCCACAGCGACCACCAGCCACGGCGGTTGGCCTTGAAGCGTTCGAAGCGGCGGCGGTTGAGAGGGGATAGGGTCATCTCAGTGCTCCCGGCTTTCGAAGTCGATACGCGGATCGACCAGGGTGTAGGTCAGGTCACCGATCAGCTTCACCACCAGGCCCAGCAGGGTGAAGATGAACAGCGTGCCGAACACCACCGGGTAGTCGCGGTTGATGGCCGCCTCGAAGCTCATCAGGCCCAGGCCATCGAGGGAAAAGATCACCTCCACCAGCAGCGAGCCGGTGAAGAATATGCCGATGAATGCCGAGGGAAAGCCCGCGATCACCAGCAGCATCGCGTTGCGAAACACGTGCCCGTAGAGCACCCGGTTGGGGCTCAGGCCCTTGGCCTTGGCGGTGATCACATACTGCTTGTTGATCTCGTCGAGGAAGCTGTTCTTGGTCAGCAGGGTCATGGTGGCGAAGTTGCCGATCACCAGCGCGGTCACCGGCAGGGTCAGGTGCCAGAAGTAATCGAGGATCTTGCCCGTGGTGCTCAGCTCATCGAAGTTGTTCGAGGTGAGCCCGCGCAAGGGGAACCAGTCCAGGTAGCTGCCGCCGGCAAACAGCACGATCAGCAGAATGGCGAACAGGAATGCCGGGATCGCATAGCCAACGATGATGGCCGAGCTGGTCCACACGTCGAAGTGGCTGCCGTGCCGGGTAGCCTTGGCGATGCCCAGGGGGATCGACACCAGGTACATGATCAGCGTGCTCCACAGCCCCAGCGAGATCGACACCGGCATCTTCTCGGCAATCAGGTCGATGACCTTGGCGTCGCGGAAGAAGCTGTCGCCGAAATCCAGCCGCGCGTAGTTCTTGATCATGATCCACAGGCGTTCCGGCGCCGGCTTGTCGAAGCCGTACATGCGCTCGATTTCCTTGACCAGGGCAGGGTCCAGGCCCTGGGCGCCACGGTAGTTGGAGCCGGCCACGGATACTTCCGAGCCGCCACCGGCGATGCGGCTGGTGGCGCCGTCGAAGCCTTCGAGCTTGGCGATCATCTGTTCCACCGGGCCACCGGGCGCGGCCTGGATGATCACGAAGTTGATGATCAGGATACCCAGCAGGGTGGGGATGATCAGCAACAGGCGGCGAAAGATATAGGCCAGCATGTCAAGGTGCCTCGCCCGCTGGGGCAGCATCGGCTGGGGCGGCATCTGCGGCCCCCGGCACCACCGGTTTCACGTCCGGCTTGATCCACCAGGTGTTGATGCCGATGTCGTACTTGGGCGGCGTGGCCGGGTGGCCGATATGGTTCCAGTACGCCACGCGCCAGGTCTTGATGTGCCAGTTGGGTACCACGTAGTAGCCCCATTGCAGCACGCGGTCCAGGGCACGGGTGTGTTCGATCAGGCTCTGGCGCGAGTCGGCATTGATCAGGCCGTCCACCAGGGTGTCCACGGCCGGGTCCTTGAGGCCCATGAAGTTGCGGCTGCCGGGCTTGTCGGCGCTGGCGCTCTGCCAGAACTCGCGTTGCTCGTTGCCCGGCGAGTTGGATTGCGGGAAGCCGCCCACGATCATGTCGAAGTCGCGCGAGCGCAGGCGGTTGATGTATTCCGATACGTCCACCCGGCGAATGTTCAGCTCGATGCCCAGGTCGGCCAGGTTGCGCTTGTAGGGCAGCAGGATGCGCTCGAACTCGGTCTGGGCGAGCAGAAACTCGATCACCACCGGCTTGCCCTGGGCATCCACCATCTTGTCGTCCTGGATGCGCCAGCCGGCTTCCTGCAGCAGCTTGTAGGCCTGGCGTTGCTGCTCGCGGATCATGCCGCTGCCATCGGTGACCGGGTTCTTGAACGCTTCGGTGAACACCTTGTCGGGGATCTGCCCGCGCAGCGGTTCCAGCAGTTTCAGTTCGGCCGCATCCGGCAGGCCGCTGGCCGCCATGTCGGAGTTTTCGAAGTAGCTGGTGGTGCGGGTGTAGGCGCCATTGAACAGCTGCTTGTTGGTCCACTCGAAGTCCAGCAGCAGGCTCAGTGCCTCACGCACGCGCACGTCCTGGAAGATCGGGCGGCGCAGGTTGAACACGAAGCCCTGCATGCCGGTCGGGTTGCCGTTGGCGATCTCTTCGCGGATCAGGCGGTTCTGGCGAACTGCCGGGATGTTGTAGGCGGTGGCCCAGTTCTTGGCGCTGACCTCCAGCCAGTAGTCGAACTGGCCGGCCTTGAGCGCCTCGAGCGCCACGGTATTGTCGCGGTAGTAGTCGACGCGAATGGTGTCGAAATTGTAGAAGCCGCGGTTGATCGGCAGGTCCTTGCCCCAGTACTCGGGGTCGCGCACGTAGCGGACCGAGCGCCCGGCCTTGACCTCGGCGACCTTGTACGGCCCGCTGCCCAGGGGGATCTCCAGGTTGCCTTTGGTGAAGTCGCGGGTGGCCCACCAGTGCTTGGGCAGCACCGGCAACTGGCCGAGGATCAGCGGCAGTTCACGGTTGCCCTTGTGCTTGAACTTGAACAGCACACGCAGCGGGTCTTCGGCGATCACTTCGTCGACGTCGGCATAGTAGGCGCGGTACAGCGGTGCGCCGCTGGTGACCAGGGTGTTGAAGGTGAACACGACGTCTTCGGCACGAACCGGATGGCCATCCTGAAAGCGCGCCTCGGGGCGCAGGTAGAAGCGCACCCAGCTGTTGTCGGGGGCTTTTTCGATCTGCCTGGCCAGCAGCCCGTATTCGGTGAATGGCTCATCAAGGCTGTTGCGCGCCAGGGTGTCGTATACCAGATCGATGTTGTCGGCCGGCACGCCCTTGTTGATGAAGGGGTTGAGGCTGTCGAAGCTGCCGGAGCCGTTGACGCGAAAGGTGCCGCCCTTGGGCGCGTCGGGGTTCACATAGTCGAAATGCTTGAAGTTGGCCGGGTACTTGGGCGCTTCGTCGTAGAGGGTCACTGCATGTTGCGGGGCGGCCAGGGCCTGAAGGCTCAGGCTGGCCAGCAGCAGGCCGCCTGCGATCAGGCGCAGGCACGGCAATGGCATCATTGGGCGTTCTCCGTGGGCTTGAGCCACCAGCTGTTCAGCCCCAGGGTGTAGGGCGGCGTGGCGACAAAGGCAAACCGGTTGCGGTAGGCCAGGCGGTGATAGTCGAGATACCAGTTGGGAACCATGTAGTGCTGCCATAGCAGCACTCGATCGAGGGCGCGCGCCGCAGCCACCTGGTCGTCGCGGCTCTGTGCATTGAGCAGGGACTCTAGCAGGTGGTCGACCACCGGGCTCTTCACGCCCGCGTAATTCTTGCTGCCTTTGGTGGCGGCCTGGCTGGAATGAAAATACAGCCACTGCTCAAGGCCCGGGCTCAGGGTCTGGTTCAGGGTCATCAGAATCATGTCGAAATCAAATTGGTCCAGCCGTTGTTTGTACTGGGCCCGGTCTACCGTGCGCAAGCGCGCGTCGATACCGATGCTGGCAAGATTTTCGACATAAGGTTGCAGGATCCGCTCCAGGTTCGGGTTCACCAGCAGAATTTCCAGCTTCAGCGGCTGCCCGTTGCTGTTGAGCAGGCGCTGGCCGCTGAGCTTCCAGCCTGCCTGGCCGAGCAGGTTGAGGGCCTGGCGCAGGGTATCGCGGTCGATACCGCGCCCGTTGGTCTTGCCCACGCTGTAGGGCTGGGTGAACAGGGCGGCAGGCAGTTGGTCGCGGTACGGCGCCAGCAGCAGCCACTCCTTGCCCACCGGCAGGCCGGTGGCGCTGAACTCGCTGTTGGGGTAGTAGCTGCTGGCGCGCTTGTAGGCGCTGCTGAACAGGGTGCGGTTGGTCCATTCGAAGTCCAGCATCAGGCCCAGCGCCTGGCGCACGCGGTCGTCGCTGAAGGCGGCGCGCCGGCTGTTCATGAACAACCCCTGAGTCTGGGTCGGGATCTGGTGGGCGATCTGCGCCTGGATCACCTGGCCACGACGCACAGCGGGGAAGTTGTAGCCGGTGGCCCAGTTCTTGGCCTGGTGCTCGATGTAGACATCGAACTCACCCGCCTTGAAGGCCTCGAAGGCCACATCGCTGTCGCGGTAGAACTCGAACTCGACGCGGTCGAAGTTGTACTTGCCGCGGTTGACTGCCAGGTCCTTGCCCCAGTAGTCCTTGACCCGCTCGAACACCAGGCTTCGACCTGGCTGTACCTGGGTGATGCGGTACGGGCCGCTGCCCAGTGGCGGTTCAAAGGTAGTGGCCTTGAAGTCGCGGCCTTTCCAGTAATGCTGGGGCAGCACCGGCATTTCGCCCAGGCGCAAGATCAGCAGCGGGTTGCCGGCACGCTTGAACACGAAGCGGATGCGCTTGGGGTTGAGGATGTCGACCCGCTGCACTTCCTGCAGGTTGGTGCGGTAGAGCGGGTGGCCTTCCTTGAGCAGGGTGCGGTAGGAGAACGCCACGTCGGCGGCGGTGATCGGCCGGCCATCGTGAAAGCGTGCCTCGGGACGCAGGTTGAACACCACCCAGCTGCGGTCTTCGCTGTACTCCACCGAACGGGCGATCAGCCCGTAGCTGGAGGTGGCTTCATCGCCCGAGGGGTCGCGCTGGCCGGTGCCCACCATCAGGGTCTCGTTCAGCTCGTTCACCCCGTACTGCAGGAAGTTGGGCGTGGTGACCGGGCTTGAGCCCTTGAAGGTATAGGGGTTGAGGGTATCGAACGTGCCGAATGCCATGGCGCGCAAGGTGCCGCCTTTGGGCGCTTGCGGATTTACCCAATCGAAATGGGTGAATTTGGCTGGGTACTTGAGCGTGCCGAACTGGGCGTAACCGTGACTTTCGCTGATGGTCGCGCCCGCGGGAAAGCTCAAGGCCAGGCTGAATGACAGCAACAGGAGGGGACGTATCAAGTCGGCGATCCGATCCGGGCTTGGGCTTTATTCCGGCTACAGTAACAGCTTGTATCGGCAGGAAAAAGAGCAGCCCCGGAGATCGCCGGGGCCGCGGCCAGGCAGGCCTGGCCCGGGTCTCAGTGCGGCAGGTAGACGGTGAGGGTCTGGCCGGGCTTGAGGGCGTGGCCGCTGCGCGGATTCCAGCGCTTGAGATGCTGCATTTCAACGTTGAAACGCTTGGCCACCATGTACAGCGAATCGCCTTTGCGCACCTTGTACTGGGTAGGCTTCTTCTGGTTGCCGGCCGCGCTGGCAGGCTGCGCACCTTGCATCACCAGGGTCTGGCCGACCTTGAGGTTGTTGCCGCGCAGCTTGTTCCAGCGCTGCAGGTCCTTGACGCTGACCTTGTTGGCCCGGGCGATGCTGCCCAGGTTGTCGCCACGCTTGACCCGGTAGCGGCTGTTGCGCACCGGCGTCGAGGCTTCGGCCAGGGCTGCCTCGAATACCGCCTTTTTCGGCTGCAGGCTGAGCAGCTCTTCGGGCTTCATGTTCGACAGGCTGGTGGTCAGCAGTTGCGCCTTGGCGGTGGGTACCAGCAACTGCTGCGGGCCGTCCACGGTCATGCGTTTCTTGAAGGCCGGGTTGAGCTGGAACAGTTCGTCTTCGTCGATCTCGGCCAGTGCGGCGACCCGCGACAGGTCGAGCCGGTCCTTGATCGCCACGGCTTCGAAGTAGGGTTCGTTGGCAATCGGGTTGAGGTTCACGCCATACGCCTGCGGTGTCAGTACCACCTGCGACAGGGCCAGCAGCTTTGGCACGTAGTCACGGGTTTCCTTGGGCAGCGGCAGGTTCCAGTAGTCGGTTGGCAGGCCGAGCTTCTCGTTGCGCTCGATGGCGCGGCTGACCGTGCCTTCACCGGCGTTGTAGGCCGCCAGGGCCAGCAGCCAGTCGCCGTTGAACATGTCGTGCAGGCGGGTCAGGTAGTCCAGCGCCGCGTTGGTCGAGGCGGTGATGTCGCGACGGCCATCGTAGAAGCGCGTCTGGCGCAGGTTGAAGTAGCGCCCGGTGGACGGGATGAACTGCCACAGGCCCACCGCGTGGGCGCGGGAATAGGCCATCGGGTTGTAGGCACTTTCGATTGCCGGCAGCAGGGCCAGCTCCAGCGGCATGTCGCGCTCTTCAAGACGCTCGACGATGTAGTGGATGTACAGGCTGCCGCGGTCGCCGGCGCCTTCCAGGAACGAAGGGTTGCTGGCGAACCACAGGCGCTGCTGCTCGATGCGCGGGTTCACCGCAATGCCGTCCTGCAACTGGAAGCCCTGGCGCATGCGTTCCCAGACGTCCTGGGCCACGGCTGGCTCGACCGGCTTCTTGTCATGCACGAAGATCGGTTTCTGCTTGATCCGCGCCTGGAAGTTGTGCGCGCGAACGCTATCGGATTCATCGACCTGGCGCGTGCTCTGGCAGCCCACGAGGGTGGCGGCCAGGGCCAGCGCACTGGCTTGGGCCAGGCGCGTCAGGGCAACGGAATTGAAGGTTCTGCGGCTAGGGGACGACATTGGCTGGGGGAAAGTTCCGGGCAAAAATGTCGGGCGATTCTAGAAAGGCACCCCCCATCGGTCAACCTTTGAGAATTTTCCGACCTTCACAGCGCCTGTTTAGAACGTGTCTTTCCAGGCCCGCAACCCTGCAAAAACAGCACTGGGCGTAGGGTTTATGCGGCCCACCCGTTCGTCTATTTTTTGTTTAACGGATGTTTCTGCTACCCGCAAAAACGGGTTGGTCAGCTTCTCCAGCGCGATGGTGGAGGGCAAAGTGATGCGATCTTGCGCGCGCAGTGCGGTAACGTCTTCGAAGCGTTGGATAACGTGCGGGTTCTGCGGCTCGACCGCACAGGCAAAGCGCAGGTTGCTCAGGGTGTATTCGTGGGCGCAATACACCTGGGTGGCCGCCGGCAGCGCTGCCAGGCGCTCCAGCGAGTGGTGCATCTGCTCCGGCGTGCCCTCGAACAGGCGCCCGCAGCCGGCGGCGAACAGCGTGTCGCCACAGAACAGCATCGGCAACTGCGGCTGGGCACAGTAATAGGCGATGTGCCCCAGGGTGTGGCCGGGTACGGCGAACACCTGGAAATCAAGCCCCAGTACCTCGAGGCGGTCATTGTCGTTCAGGGCCTGGTCGCGGGCGGGTATGCGTTCGTTGGCCGGGCCGCTGACGCGGGCGCCGGTGTGCGCCTTGAGCTGCTCAACGCCGCCCACATGGTCGTGGTGGTGATGGGTGATCAGAATGTCGGTCAGTTGCCAGTCGGCATGCGCCTGCAGCCAGGCCAGCACGGGGGCGGCATCGCCCGGGTCGACCACCGCACAGCGCTGGTTCACGGCATCTTGTAACAACCAGATGTAGTTATCACTGAAAGCGGGCAGGGCCTGTATCTGTATCATCGTGCGATTCGCCAAACGGTGGACATGGGTGCATCTTAGTAGCTATGTGCGTTGTCGAGAACCTTCCAAGGGAGACAGCAATGACCGATCAAGCCTTTGCCCAGGCCGACCCGCAGTGGCTCGAGCTGATCAGCCAGGCGCGCGAGTGGTTCGCCGGCCCGCTGGGCCAGCAGCTGCTCGCCGGGGAGCAGCGCCTGCTCGAAGAGGAGCTGGGGCGCTTCTTCGGTGGCTACCTGGTGCATTACGGCCCTTGCGCCGAGGCACCGCCCAATGCCCCGCAGGTGCAACGCAACGTGCGCCTGGGGGCGCCGCTGCCGGGCGTCGAGATCGTGTGCGAAGAACAGGCCTGGCCCCTGAGCGAGCACGCCGCCGACGTGGTGGTGCTGCAGCACGGGCTGGACTTCAGCCTCTCGCCCCACGGCCTGCTGCGCGAGGCGGCCAGCAGCGTGCGCCCAGGCGGGCACCTGCTGATCGTCGGGATCAACCCCTGGAGCACCTGGGGCCTGCGCCGGGTGTTTGCCCATGATGCGTTGCGCAAGGCGCGCTGCATCTCGCCGTCGCGGGTGGGCGACTGGCTCAACCTGCTGGGCTTCGCGCTGGAGAAACGCCGCTTCGGGTGCTATCGTCCGCCGCTTGCCTCGCCGGCCTGGCAGGCACGGTTGTCTGGCTGGGAGCGTGCTGCCGGGCGCTGGCAGATATCCGGTGGCGGTGTGTACGTGCTGGTGGCGCGCAAGATGGTGGTGGGCCTGCGCCCGCTGCGCCAGGTGCGCCGCGAGCCGATGGGCAAGCTGCTGCCGTTGCCGATGGCCAAGGTCAACCGGCGCACGCCTCACCCCGAGGGCCGCACCTTCAATGATGAATAAAGGCTGTACATGAGCGAAAGCGTCGAGATCTACACCGATGGTGCCTGCAAGGGCAATCCTGGCCTGGGCGGCTGGGGCGCGCTGCTGGTCTGCAAGGGCGTCGAAAAGGAGCTGTGGGGCGGCGAGCGCGAAACCACCAACAACCGCATGGAACTGATGGCCGCCATCAAGGGCCTCGAGGCGCTCAAGCGCCAGTGTGATGTGCTGCTGGTGACCGACTCGCAGTACGTGATGAAAGGCATCACCGAGTGGATGGTCAACTGGAAGAAGCGTGGCTGGAAGACCGCCGCCAAGGAGCCGGTCAAGAATGCCGACCTGTGGCAGCAGCTCGACGAACAGGTCAACCGCCACAACGTGAAATGGCAGTGGGTGCGCGGGCACGTCGGCCACGCCGGCAACGAGCGTGCCGACCAGCTGGCCAACCGCGGCGTCGACGATTTGCGCAAGCAACGCTGAACCCTCCCTTTAGCGAATTCGCCACATCCTGCCCCGGGTGAGGTAAAATTCGCCGCTTTCAATATTCAGGCAGTACGCGGCAGGAGATGACCGACGTGGAGATGCAGAACAACAGGTCGGTAGTGCTCGACACCGAAACCACCGGTATGCCGGTGGCCGATGGTCACCGCATCATCGAGATCGGCTGTATCGAGCTGGTCGGCCGGCGCATGACCGGACGCAATTTCCACGTGTACCTGCAGCCCGACCGCGAAAGCGACGAAGGCGCGATCGGGGTGCACGGCATCACCGACGAATTCCTGGTGGGCAAGCCGCGTTTCGCCGAAATCGCCGACGAGTTCTTCGAGTACATCAAGGGCGCGCGGCTGATCATCCACAACGCGGCGTTCGACGTTGGTTTCATCAACAACGAATTCGCCATGCTCGGCCAGCACGATCGCGCCGATATCGCACAGCACTGCGAGGTGCTCGACACCCTGCTGATGGCCCGCGAGCGTCACCCGGGCCAGCGCAACAGCCTCGATGCCTTGTGCAAACGCTATGGCGTAGACAACTCCGGCCGCGAACTGCACGGCGCGTTGCTCGACTCCGAGTTGCTGGCGGACGTGTTCCTGGCCATGACCGGCGGCCAGACCAGCCTGTCACTGGCCGGCAGCGACAGCGAGGGCGAAGGCCAGTCCAGCCAGGGCAGCGAGATCCGTCGGCTGGTGGGGCGTCAGCCGGGGCGCATCATCCCGGCCACCGAGGCAGAGCTGCAAGCGCACATGGCGCGCCTTGAAGCAGTGGCAAAATCCACCGGTGGCCCGGCCTTGTGGCAGCAACTGCTCGAGGCCCGCTGAAGCAAATCCCGCCGCGTACCTGGCGCCGACCTTCTACCCTGAAATGAACGGCCTCACGGCCTGTCGCTCAGAAGGTGCCGGCGCCCATGTACAAGGACCTCAAGTTTCCGATACTCATCGTGCACCGCGATATCAAGGCCGACAGCGTGGCCGGTGATCGCGTGCGCGGCATTGCCCAGGAACTGGCCCAGGACGGCTTTACCATTCTGCCGGCGGTGGACTACGCCGAGGGCCGCCTGGTAGCGGCCACCCACCACGGCCTGGCCTGCATGCTGATTGCGGCCGAAGGCGCGGGGGAAAACACCCATCTGCTGCAGAACATGGTCGAGCTGATTCGCCTGGCGCGGGTGCGCGCACCGCACTTGCCGATCTTCGCACTGGGCGAGCAGGTGACCCTGGAGAACGCCCCGGCCGACGCCATGAGCGAACTGAACCAGTTGCGCGGCATCCTTTACCTGTTCGAAGACACCGTGCCGTTTCTGGCCCGACAAGTGGCGCGGGCGGCGCACAACTACCTGGACGGCCTGCTGCCGCCGTTCTTCAAGGCCCTGGTGCAGCACACCGCGCAATCGAACTACTCGTGGCACACGCCGGGCCATGGCGGTGGCGTGGCGTATCGCAAGAGCCCGGTGGGCCAGGCGTTTCACCAGTTCTTCGGCGAGAACACCCTGCGTTCGGACCTGTCGGTGTCGGTGCCGGAGCTGGGTTCGCTGCTCGACCATACCGGCCCCCTGGCGGCGGCCGAAGCGCGTGCGGCGCGCAACTTCGGCGCCGACCACACCTTCTTCGTGATCAACGGCACCTCCACCGCCAACAAGATCGTCTGGCACTCGATGGTCGGGCGTGACGACCTGGTGCTGGTGGATCGCAACTGTCACAAGTCGGTGCTGCACGCAATCATCATGACTGGCGCAATCCCCCTGTACCTGTGTCCGGAGCGCAACGAACTGGGCATCATCGGCCCCATCCCGCTGAGCGAGTTCAGCCGCGAGGCGATCCAGGCCAAGATCGAGGCCAACCCGCTGGCCGCAGGGCGCGAGCCGCGGGTGAAGATGGCGGTGGTGACCAACTCCACCTATGACGGGCTGTGCTACAACGCCGAGATGATCAAGCAGGTGCTGGGCAACAGTGTCGAGGTGCTGCATTTCGACGAGGCCTGGTACGCCTACGCGGCGTTTCACGAATTCTTTGCCGGGCGTTACGCCATGGGTACTTCGCGCAGTGCCGACAGCCCGTTGGTGTTCAGCACCCATTCCACCCACAAGCTGCTGGCCGCGTTCAGCCAGGCCTCGATGATCCACGTGCAGGACGGCGGTGCACGCCAGCTCGACCGTGATCGATTCAACGAGGCGTTCATGATGCATATCTCCACCTCGCCGCAGTACAGCATCCTGGCCTCGCTGGACGTGTCGTCGGCGATGATGGAAGGCCCGGCTGGGCGCTCGCTGCTGCAGGAAATGTTCGACGAGGCGCTGAGCTTTCGGCGTGCGCTGGCCAACCTGCGCGAGCACCTGGCCGACGACGACTGGTGGTTCAGTATCTGGCAACCGCCGCAGGTGGGTGGCATTCACCGCGTGGCGACCGAGGACTGGCTGCTGCAACCCCAGGCCGAATGGCACGGCTTTGGCGATGTGAGCGAAGACTACGTGCTGCTCGACCCGATCAAGGTCACGCTGGTGATGCCGGGGCTGGATGCGGGCGGCAGCCTGGGCGAGCATGGTATTCCTGCGGCAGTGGTCAGCAAGTTCCTGTGGGAGCGCGGGCTGGTGGTGGAGAAGACCGGCCTGTATTCGTTTCTGGTGCTGTTCTCGATGGGGATCACCAAGGGCAAGTGGAGCACCTTGCTCACCGAACTGCTGGAGTTCAAGCGCAACTACGACGCCAATACCGCGCTGCTGCAGAGCCTGCCGTGCGTGGCGCAGCTGGACCCGTTGCGCTACCACGGCATGGGCCTGCGCGACCTGTGCGAGCAGTTGCACGAATGCTACCGCGCCAACGCCACGGCCAAGCAGCTCAAGCGCTTGTACACGCGCTTGCCCGAGGTGGTGATGAAGCCGGGGGATGCGTATGACAAGCTGGTGCGCGGCGAGGTCGAGGCGGTGCCGATCGAGCGCCTGATCGGGCGGGTGGCGGCGGTGATGCTGGTGCCGTACCCGCCGGGGATTCCGTTGATCATGCCCGGGGAGCGCTTTACCGAGTCGACACGCTCGATCATCGACTACCTGAGCTTTGCACGGGCGTTCGACCGTGGGTTCCCCGGGTTTGTGGCCGATGTGCACGGGCTGCAGCATGAGGTGGGGGACGTGTATACGGTGGATTGCATCCGCGAATGAGGGATGGTTTGTGCTGGCCGCTTCGCCGGCCTTGCCGGCGAAGCCTTCACCGCAACTGTTGCGTACTCACCACGTGCCCGAAATGATGCCGCCACAGGCTCACCCCCAACTGCCCCGAGCGATCCAGCGACGACCCTACCGTGAGGTCGCTGATCAGGGTCGGCTGCAGCCCCGCATCAAACAGCGCGAACCCCGCCGCCAGCACGCAGGTGTCGGTCTGTATGCCGCACACCAGCACGCGCTCGGGGTTCAATTGCCTGAGGTAATCCAGCATCTCGGCCGTCGGGGCGTAGCCATGCTTGATGAAGATACGATCTGCCGCCACCAGGCTCTGGTCGTGCGCCGCCGGTTGCCAGCCCAGCTGACGTTGAAACGGGGTCACCGATTCATCATGGCGCTCCACGCTCGCCACCGACGGCATGCGGCCGATCAGTGATGTTATGCCGTCTACCAGCCATTGCGGCGGGTTGAACGAGGGTTGTACGTCGATAATCAGCAGTACCTGGCGCATGGAAGGCCCTATGGAAGTTCAAGGCCGGGCGATTGTAACCCCCGGCCTTGCACAGATGCTAAAATCCGCCGCTTGAAACCTGGAGATAGACGCGTGCGCAAAGTGGCGGTGGTAATGGCAGTGCTGGCCCTGGCCGGCTGTGACAACGATGCCGAACGGGTACACAAGCAGGTTGCCGAGCATCTGGATAACCCGAAGACGGCCAAGTTCGCCAACGTGCGATTCAACAAGCAGGGCGATATCTGCGGCCAGTTCCGTGGCAAGGACGCGGCCGGTGTGTTCCAGCCTTACCGCAGCTACGTGGCCATCAAGCAGGGCGACGACTACCAGATCATCATCGACGAAACCGGCGGCGACCTGCGCATCCGCGAAATCTGCGGTGGTGCCGACCTGCAGCGCCGTGCCGATGCCCTGGCCGACCAGCCCGCGCCCGAAGGCTGGGACGTCGAGATCATCCAGGGCCCGAACATGGGCGCCCTCAGCGACATGACCGCGCGCCTGATCGAAAAACAGATTCCATCCTCGGTGGTGTACCGCGACGGCAAGCCGGTGGTACTCCTGGGCCCTTATCCGACAAAAGAGGAGGCCCTGGCCAGCAAGAACGATGTGATGGCGCGCCTGGGTACCGATTCGGTGGTCATCCAGCACGGCGCCGAGCGCTAGCCAGCACGCGGCGGCGCCTCTTACACTCACGGCTTGTCTTCAAGGATGAGCCGTCATGAGTGATTCGCCCTTCGCCATTACCCTTCAACGTTGTACCGAACAGCACGTCGAGGGGCTCACGGCCCTGTACAACCACCCGCAGGTGGCGCGGCAGGTGCTGCAGATGCCGTATCAGAGCGCCGACCTGTGGCGCAAACGCATCGCCACCGACAACGAACGAATGGTGTTTCTGGTGGCCTTACATCAAGGCGAGGTGATCGGCAGCTGTACGCTCGAGCAGTTCATACGTGTACGTCGCGGTCATTGCGGCGGCATCGGCATGGGCGTCGCCCCGGCCTGGCAAGGGCAGGGGGTGGGCACACGGCTGTTGTCGGCGGTGCTCGAGGTGGCGGACAACTGGATGGGCCTGCAGCGCGTCGAACTCACTGTTTACGCCGATAACCAGCCGGCACTGGCGCTGTACCGGCGCCACGGCTTCGAGGTGGAAGGGCATTTGCGCGACTATGCTTTACGTGACGGTGTGTTCACCGATGCCTGCAGCATGGCGCGCCTGCGACGGCGCGAGGGTTAGAGGAGGGGGCTTATGTCCACACTGGAGCGAGCCATTGCGGTTGCCGCCAGGGCCCATGAAGGGCAGCAGGACAAGGGCGGCACTGCGTATATCCTGCACCCGTTGCGGGTGATGCTGAGGGTGCAGACCACCGAACAGCGCATCGTCGCGGTGCTGCACGACGTGCTTGAAGATACCAGCATGAGCTTGTCGGACCTGGCCCGCGAAGGCTTCGCCCTGAAGATACTGGCGGCGGTGCAGGCGCTGAGCCGGCGCGATGACGAAAGCTACGAGGCCTTCGTCGCACGGCTGGGCAGCGACCCGCTGGCACGGGTGGTAAAGCTTGCCGACCTTGCCGACAACAGCGACCTTTCGCGCATCGCCATGCCCGGCCCCGAAGACATCGCGCGCCTGCAGCGCTATCAACAGGCCAGCGCCTACCTGCAGGCGCTGGCCTGAACGCTGGCGCTTTCGATCACCCGTGCCAGGCGCTGCATCGCCGCATCGATGGCTTCGCCACTGAACCCACCCAGGCCGAGCACCAGCCCGGGCCTGCCGTGCGGCCCCGCATACATGGGGGATACCGCGCGCACCACCACCCCGGCCTCTGCGGCCTGGTCCGCTACCTGCCTGTCGTCGATGCCGGCTGCCAGCCACAGCACCAGGTGCATGCCCTGGTCGGTCGGTTGCAGCCAGGCCAGCTCAGGCTCCAGCCAGCGCGCCACCGCTTCGTTCACCTGGCGATGGATGGTGGCGTACACACCGCGGATGCGGCGGATGTGCCGGTCCAGATGGCCTTCGTTGATGAAGGCCGCCAGTACCTGCTGGTCGGCGTTGGCCGGATGACGGTCCATCAGCACGCGGGCACCGCAGAAGGCGTCTACCAGGTCCGGCGGCACGATCGCATAGCCCAGGCGCAGTGACGGGAACAGGATCTTGCTGAAGGTGCCCAGGTAGATCACCCGTTCAGGGTCCAGCCCCTGCAACGAGGGGAACGGGTGCCCTGCATAGCGCAACTCGCCGTCGTAGTCGTCCTCGATCACCCATGCATTGTGGGTTCTGGCCCAGCTCAGCAGTGCCTCGCGCCGGGTCATGCTCATCGGCATGCCCAGCGGGTACTGGTGCGAAGAGGTGACGAAGGCGGCGCGGGCGTGGGGGCAGGTAGCGACGGCGTGTTCCACGTCCATGCCCTCGGCGTCCACCGGCACGCGCACCATCTGCCCGCTGTGCCCGGCGCTTTCTAGAATGGCGGTGATACCGCGGTAGGCCGGGTCTTCGACCCAGGCGAAGTCGCCGATGTCCAGCAGCACCTGGCAGGCCAGGTACAGGCCCTGCTGGGTGCCGGAGGTGATGATCACCTGGCTGGCCTCGCAGCGTACCGAGCGGGATTTGCGCACATAGTCCACCACCGCCTCGCGCAGCTCGATTTCCCCCAGCGGGTCGCCATAGCCGGCAGGGGCACCCGGGCCGCGGGCGCGCACCCGGTTGCCAAGGCGCCGCCAGATATCATCCGGCGCGGCCTTGCCCAGCGGTACCGAGACGGCGAACGGTACCTGGGGTACCTCGCCGAAGCGGCGGGCAAGTTGTGCAAAGCGTTCGATGCGTGCCGAGCTGGCGGCGGGCCGCGCCACACCTGTCGTGTGCGCGGCAGGTGGCTCTTCAAGGCTGTGCGCGACCCGCGTGCCGGCACGGCCGCGGGACTCCAGAAACCCCTCGGCCGTCAGTTGCTCGAACGCCTCGATGGCCGTGCCCCGCGCGATCATCAGCGATCTGGCCAGCATGCGGGTCGAGGGCAGCGCCTCGCCGGGCTTGAGGTCGCCGCGCCGGATCGCCGCACGCAGCGCCTTGGCCAGTTGGCGCCCCAGTTGGCCGCTGCTGCGGTCCAGCGTGCCCAGCGAAGGAATATCCACCACGTTGGCTTTGCGCGCCATGTTTTCTGGTCCAGTCATTTTGTTCGATAGTGGATCTATACCATGGGCCAGTTGCGCCACACAATTTGCCATCGCCCTGTGCCGGATGGATGCAAATCATGTACGTACCGCAGTCTTTCAACGAGTCGCGCCCCGAGGTGCTGCATCAACTGATCATGCAGAACCCGCTGGGAGTATTGGTCAGCCACGGCGAGGGTGGGCTGGATGCCAACCATCTGCCGTTCCACTTCAAGCCGCAGGAGGGCACACAGGGGGTGCTGCATGCTCACGTATCGCGGGCCAACCCGCTGTGGCGTGAACTCAAGGATGGCGATGAAGTGCTGGTGATCTTTCGCGGCGCCGATGCCTACATCTCGCCCAACTGGTACCCCAGCAAGCACGAGACCCACAAACAGGTGCCCACCTGGAACTATCAGGTGGTGCACGCCCATGGCCGCGTGACCTTGCACGATGACGAGCACTACGTGCGTGGCCTGGTGGCCCTGCTCACGCGCACCCACGAAGCATCCCAGCCCGTGCCGTGGAAGATGTCCGACGCGCCGAAGGACTACATCCGCGACATGCTCAAGGCCATCGTCGGGCTCGAGATCGAGATCACCCGTCTGGTCGGCAAGTTCAAGCTGGGCCAGAACAAGGAGGCGCGGGATATCCAGGGCGCCGCCCAGGGGTTGAAGGCGTCGGGCAAACCAGCACTGGGCGAAGCCATGTTGAGCGCCACCGGTCACCCCCTGCACGGGCCGGCCTTGCCGGCGAAGTTGCCCGAATGACCACCGCCTTATCCCACCTGAAAATCGACTTTTCCTACAGAGTCGGCCAGAATCGGCGGCTCGGCTGCGTTATGGCTTTTTGACTGCATCGGTCGAGAGTGGGTGCTTTTGCACCGGCCCGACTTTCCAGCGCAGACGACAGGACATGACCCAGGACGAGTGGTTGAAGGCCAATGCGGCGCGGTTCGGCAGTGACTACGAACGATTGTTCGCCAGCAACGTGCTCAGCCTCGTGGCGGGCATCCGTTACGAGTCACTGAGTGCGCAATACCCCTTCAAGGACAATGACGGCAAGCAACGCTACTGCGACCTTGTCATCAATGAAGAGGGAGACGTGCGCATCGCCATCGAAATCGATGGCTATGACAAAAGCGGTACGGGTACCGGCATGTCGCACCCCGAGTTCATCGACTGGCAGCGGCGACAGTCTGCACTCACTTCCCAGGGCTGGCGGGTGCTGCGCTTTGCCAACCGCGACGTCAGGGATCACCCGCAGCGTTGCGCTCGGGATATCAGCGTACTGCTCGATGCCGAGCGGAAAAAAGCCCACGACCTGCTGTCGAGCACGCGCCAGAGCGCCAGCGTGCAGCAGTTGGCGCAGGCGCAGGGCAGCCGGATCAAAGGGCTCAACAAGGAGGTTTCGGTCATGAAGTACACGATCATGTCATTCACTGCGCTGATAGGGGTTCTGATCGTGGTGTTTGCGTTCAAGGGCACCGACTCGGTTGCAGGCTCGGCCGTGGTCAGCCAGGCAGTGGCGGCGCCGGCGTCACCCGCCACCTTGCAGGGCGCCACCTGCGATAACCCGCTGGACTGGCGTCAGGCCGCCGACCATATCGGGCAGAGCGCTGCGGTGCTGGGCCCGATCATGAAGGTGACCTACAAACCGTCGTCCAGGGGCCAGCCGACCTGGATCGACCTGGGTGCCAGCTTCCCCAGCAAGCGACGGTTGGGGCTGGTGGTATGGGGCGAGCATCGCCCGGCGTTCGCCTCGTTGCTGGCGCAGCCGCTGGAGGGGCGCACGGTGTGCGTGATAGGGCGTATCGAGCAGTACAAGGGCGTGCCGCGTCTGGAGTTGCAGGGCGCCAGTCAGTTCCAGCTGGTCAAGTGACCTTCAGGTGCAGCCTTGGCGTCAAGGCTGCACCGTTATCCCCTCAGCCGGCCTTCTGGCAGTTGCCGGCGATGCTGTAGCCCTCTGCCTGGGCGGCAGATTCGCTGCTGAACTCGACCCGATTCTTTTCGGCAATGCTGTTGTACGACGGGCAGTCCGGGCGGTGGTAGCGCTTCTTGGCCCGGTTGCCGCGCACTTGCCCGGTGGCGTCGGCCACAGTTGCAGCCTTGGTTTTGGCGGGTGCGGCGGGTCTTGCCGGTGAAGCGGCGGTCGTGGCCGTGCCCTTGCCTTGCCCCAGCTCTGCACGCAGGAATATCGGCGCGTGATCGGAGATGTTCGCCCGGCCTTGCTGGTGGGTCATGCCCAGGTGTTTCGGGTAGTCGTACACGCCCACGCTGTTGACCTTCAGCGGCGAGGAATGGCTGACGAAGATATTGTCGTAAAGGTTGGCGAATTTGCCGTCGGTTGTTGACAGCGTGCTGGCGCCTGCGACCACCAGTGGTCTGGCTGCGGCATTGAGCGACTTCCAGGCAGGCGAAGTGGGCGGCATGTTGAAGTCGCCCATCAGCAGGATGTGATTGTTGCCGGGGTAGACTTCCTTCAGCCAGGTCCAGTAGCTCGACAGCGCATCGATTTCCGCGACCCGGTCAGACGGCTTTTTCCCGTACACGATATGCACCGTGGCCACCACGAAATAGGCATTGTCGGTGAGTGACTTGAAGCGCGCGGAGTAGGGCTCGCGCTCGAAGATCTTCTTGCGGTCCAGGTAGGACACCGCACCGTCTTCATAGGCGACCTTGCTGTCCTTCCACACGAAACCATACATTTCCTTGTACGAAGACCTGCCTACCGCATCGGAGGCCATGTGGCTCCAGGGCTCGCCGCTCTGGCGGCTGAGTTCCCTGGCCAGCTTGTCCAGGGCCGCTTCGCTCATCAGCTCTTGCACAGCCAGAAAATCCACATTTTTGGCGACCTTGGCAATGGCCTTGAAGTCCTTGTTGGGGCGGTCGCTTAGGTGTTCCAGGTTCCAGGTGCCGATACGCGTTTCAGCAAACACCTGGCCACACAACAACATCAGCAGCATCACTGCAGCTGCAAGATTCTTGAACATCATTACTTCCAGATTCTACGGATAACACCATCGCCCAGAAGGGCGACAAGTCGGAGCAGGGTGGGCGGGCAGCGCCTGGCGACGGCTTCAGTCTTCCTTGGGCACAACCCAGAAAATCTGCACGCCGCCGTCATCCCGGTAGGCCAGGGTGACGTTGTCGTTTTCGGCGATTTCCTCGAGCAGGGTCTCCCAGTCGGCAGGCGACTCGTGCTCCAGGCGAAAGATCAGCGCCGCGCGGGACTTCTGCGCGGTTGGCGAGTTGATGATTTTCTGAATGCGGATGCCCAGTTGCTCGTAGCTGCTGACGGGCTTGGCGGCAGAGGAGGTGGCCACAGGTACAGGTTCCTTGTTTTTGCTGTATGCGCATACAGTATTTTACTGTAAGGCTTTTCGCAACTGCGTGTCGCTCAAAGAACCCATGTGACCACACGGCGCAGGCTTTGCTGCACCGTGGGCAAAATAAAAGTGGCGAGGTTACAAGAGGTTAGGCCGCCCCGCTGTAGGAAGGGCGGCCTGCCGGGCTACTGCACTCAGTATTCCCAGAAGATGCGCTGCAGCTCTTTGCTGTCCTGGGTCTTGGTCAGGGCGACCATGGCCAGGATGCGCGCTTTTTGCGGGTTCAGGTCGTGCGCCACTACCCAGTCGTTCTTGTCGTCAGGCTGCTCGGCGTTGCGCAGCACGAACCCGCCCTGGTTGACGTGGGACGAACGGATGATCTGCACGCCGTTCTTGCGCAGTTCCTGCAGGGCCGGCACTACGCGCGAGGACACCGAACCGTTGCCGGTACCGGCATGGATGATGGCCTTGGCGCCATTTTGCGCCAGGGCCTTGTAGGCGGTGTCGCTGACGTTGCCGTAGCTGTAGGCGATGTCCACGGCAGGCAGGCTGCTGATGGTCTTGATGTCGAATTCCGAATCCATCGTGTGGCGCTTGGCCGGCAGGCGGAACCAGTACGACTTGCCTTCCACGACCATGCCCATCGGGCCCCAGGCGCTCTTGAACGCTTCGGTCTTGATGTTGATCGACTTGCTCACGTCGCGACCGGACTGGATCTCGTCGTTCATGGTCACCAGCACGCCCTTGCCGCGCGATTGCTTGTCGCTGGCCACGGCCACGGCGTTGTACAGGTTGAGCATGCCGTCGGCCGACATTGCGGTACCGGGGCGCATGGAGCCCACGACCACGATCGGCTTGTCGGTCTTTTCCACCAGGTTGAGGAAGTAGGCGGTCTCTTCGAGGGTGTCGGTACCGTGGGTGATCACGATGCCGTCCACGTCCTTGCTGTCGGCCAGCTCGGCAACGCGCTTGCCCAGTTGCAGCAGGTTTTCGTTGGTGATGCTTTCGGAGGCGATCTGCATCACCTGCTCGCCGCGCACGTTGGCCAGGTTGGCCAGCTCCGGAACACCGGCAATCAGCTTGTCGACGCCCACCTTGGCGGCTTGATAGGTAGCGCTGTTGGCGGCGCTGGCACCAGCACCGGCAATGGTGCCGCCGGTGGCGAGGATAACCACGTTGGCGAGTTTCTGTTGGGTTTCGGCTTCCTTGGCGTAGGCGCCAGCAGGGAAGAACATGAACAGGGCCAGGGCGGCCGGAGCGAAGGAGTGAAGCGCAGCTTTCATCGTTATTGTTCCTTATGAGTGAAATTGCTGTGTTGCCCACACAAGTTCAGCAGAAAGCGTACCAGTTGCCCAATTAACTGAGCGTTGACGTCAATTCATTGATTTATAAGAAATTTATTTGGGCTTATGCCCCGTGCTGCCCGGCACTGTTTTCGGAAACCCGAATTATTGCGGTGCCAGATGTTCGGTTTTCCGAAGATTTTAAGGATAATTCCCGGCACTATTGGGGCCATGAAGGGCGGTCGGCAGATTTGACAAAACCCGGTAGCGTTTCCATAGTTGTTAACCGCAAACGTTTGCGACCCGACAAAAATCATAAGATTCGGAGTGAACCCATGACGCTGCCCTTTGCTGGACGCCTGTTGGCCGTTGCCATGCTGGCCACCCTCGCCACCGCCGTACCCTTCAGCCACGCCCATGCCGACACCGCCAAGCCCAAGGTAGCCTTGGTGATGAAGTCGCTGGCCAACGAGTTCTTCCTCACCATGGAAGACGGCGCCAAGGCCTACCAGAGAGACCACGCAGGCGAGTTCGACCTGGTATCCAATGGCATAAAGGACGAGTCCGATACCAGCAACCAGATCCGCATCGTCGAGCAGATGATCGTCTCCGGGGTCAACGCGCTGGTGATTGCCCCGGCCGATTCCAAGGCCCTGGTGCCAGTGGTCAAGAAGGCCATGGACGCGGGGATCACCGTGGTCAACATCGACAACCGCCTCGACCCGGATGTACTCAAGAGCAAGAACCTCAGCGTGCCCTTCGTGGGCCCCGACAACCGCAAGGGCGCGCGCCTGGTGGGCGAGTACCTGGCCACCCGCCTGAGCGTGGGCGATCAGGTCGGCATCATCGAGGGCGTGCCGACCACCACCAACGCCCAGCAGCGTACCGCCGGTTTCAAGGACGCCATGGAGGCAGCCAAGATCAAGATTGTCTCGGTGCAATCGGGCAACTGGGAGATCGACAAGGGCAATGCCGTGGCCTCGGCCATGCTCAACGAATACCCCGACCTCAAGGCGCTGCTGGCCGGCAACGACAGCATGGCGCTCGGCGCGGTGTCGGCGGTGCGCGCGGCAGGCAAGGTCGGCGCGGTGCAGGTGGTGGGCTACGACAACATCAAGGCGATCCAGCCGATGCTGCGCGACGGTCGCGTGCTGGCCACGGCCGATCAATACGCCGCCAAGCAGGCGGTGTTCGGTATCGAGGCGGCCCTGAAGATGCTGCGCGGCGAGAAGCCGGACGTGGATGCCGACAACGTCATCCAGACCCCGGTCGAGCTGGTCAAGCAGCCCTAGCCCGCTGACGGTGCCTGCCGTGGTGCGGGCGCCAGGAGAACATCTTATGTCGGCGACTGCGGATGTCGTGTTGTCGGTCAGTGCAATCGGCAAGACCTACGCCCAGCCCGTGCTGGGCGATATCGAACTGTCCCTGCTGCGCGGCGAAGTGCTGGCCCTGACTGGCGAGAACGGTGCGGGCAAGAGCACCCTGTCGAAGATCATCGGCGGGCTCGAAACCCCCACCACCGGGCAGATGTTCTACCAGGGCCAGGTGTATCAGCCCGCCAGCCGCACCGCGGCCGAGCGCCTGGGCGTGCGCATGGTGATGCAGGAGCTCAACCTGCTGCCGACCCTGAGCGTGGCCGAGAACCTGTTTCTGCACAACCTGCCCAGCCGCGCCGGCTGGGTCAATCGCACGCGCCTGCGCCAACTGGCGACCGCGGCAATGGCGCAGGTGGGGCTCGAAGCGATCGACCCCGATACGCTGGTCGGCGAGCTGGGTATCGGCCATCAGCAGATGGTGGAGATCGCCCGCAACCTGATCGGCGACTGCCATGTGCTGATTCTCGACGAGCCCACCGCGATGCTCACCGCACGCGAGGTGGAGCTGCTGTTCCGCCAGATCGAGCGCCTGCAGCAACGGGGTGTGTCGATCATCTACATTTCCCACCGCCTCGAAGAGCTCAAGCGCATCGCCCAGCGCATTGCCGTGCTGCGCGACGGCAAGCTGGTGTGCGTGGAACCGATGCAGCGCTACAGCAGCGAGCAACTGGTCAACCTGATGGTGGGGCGCGAGCTGGGCGAGCATATCGACCTGGGGCGCCGCACGATCGGCGAGCCGGTACTGCGTGTCAGCGGCCTGGGCCGGGGCGACAAGGTGCAGGACGTCTCGTTCGAGGTGCGCAGCGGCGAAATCTTCGGCATCTCCGGGCTTATCGGTGCCGGGCGTACCGAGCTGCTGCGCCTGATCTTCGGTGCCGACACGGCCGACAGTGGCAGCATCGAGCTGGGCAGCCCGCTGCGCCCGGTGCGTATCGACTCGCCCATGGCTGCAGTGCGCCACGGCGTGGCCCTGATTACCGAAGACCGCAAGGGCGAAGGCCTGCTGTTGTCGCAGTCGGTCAGTGCCAACCTGGCGTTGGGCAACATGCCGGCGATCTCACGCGCGGGCCTGGTGGATGGTGCTGCCGAGCGTGCCCTGGCCGAGCGCCAGATCCAGGCCATGCGCATCCGCAGCGCCGGGCCCGCACAAACGGTGGGCGAGCTGTCGGGTGGCAACCAGCAAAAGGTGGTGATCGGCCGCTGGCTGGAGCGCGACTGCGCCGTGCTGCTGTTCGACGAACCCACGCGCGGTATCGATGTGGGCGCCAAGTTCGACATCTATGGGCTGCTCGCCGAGCTGACCCGCCAGGGCAAGGCGCTGCTGGTGGTGTCCAGCGACCTGCGCGAACTGATGCTGATCTGCGATCGCATCGGCGTGCTTTCGGCAGGGCGCCTGATTGAAACCTTCGAGCGTGAGCACTGGAGCCAGGACCAGCTACTGGCCGCCGCCTTTGCCGGCTATCAGAAACGTGACGCGCTGCTGCAAGACGCAGTGCCCAGGAACCCCGCATGAACACTTCCCCGATAGACACACCGCCTGGCCCACCGGCCCGGCGCAGCGGTACCTACCTCGGCCTGGGGACCTACCTGGGCCTGGCCGGTGCGCTGCTGGCGATGGTGGTGCTGTTCTCGTTGCTGAGCAGCCACTTTCTGTCGTACGGCACCTTCAGCACCCTGGCCAACCAGATCCCCGACCTGATGGTGCTGGCGGTGGGCATGACCTTCGTGCTGATCATCGGCGGCATCGACCTGTCGGTGGGCTCGGTATTGGCCCTGGCCGCGTCGGCGGTCAGCGTGGCGATTCTGGGCTGGGGCTGGAGCGTGCTGCCGGCGGCACTGCTCGGCATGGGGTGCGCGGCACTGGCCGGGACCCTTACCGGCTCGATCACCGTGGCCTGGCGCATCCCTTCGTTCATCGTCTCGCTGGGTGTGCTGGAAATGGCGCGTGGCGTGGCCTACCAGCTCACCGACTCGCGCACCGCGTACATCGGTGATGCCTTTGCCTGGCTGTCGGAGCCGGTGGCCTTCGGCATTTCGCCGGCCTTCATCATCGCCTTGCTGGTGATCGTGGTGGCGCAACTGGTACTGACCCGCACCGTGTTCGGCCGTTACCTGATCGGCATCGGCACCAACGAAGAGGCCGTGCGCCTGGCCGGCATCGATCCGCGCCCGTACAAGATTCTGGTGTTCTCGCTGATGGGCCTGCTGGCCGGCCTGGCGGCGCTGTTCCAGATCTCGCGGCTGGAGGCCGCCGACCCCAATGCCGGCTCCGGGCTGGAGCTGCAGGTGATTGCCGCCGTGGTGATCGGCGGCACCAGCCTGATGGGCGGTCGAGGTTCGGTCATCAGCACCTTCTTCGGTGTGCTGATCATTTCGGTGCTGGCCGCAGGGCTGGCGCAGATCGGCGCCAGCGAGCCGACCAAACGCATCATCACCGGGGCGGTCATCGTGATCGCCGTGGTTCTCGACACTTACCGCAGCCGGCGCGCGCGCCGGCGGACCTGAACAATGGCAACCATCAAAGATGTAGCGGCGCTGGCGGGTATTTCCTATACCACCGTTTCCCACGTGCTGAACAAGACCCGCCCGGTGAGCGAACCGGTGCGGCGCAAGGTAGAAGCGGCGATTGCCGAGCTGGACTACGTGCCCAGTGCGGTAGCGCGCTCGCTCAAGGCGCGCTGCACGGCCACCATCGGCCTGCTGGTGCCCAACAGCGTCAACCCGTATTTCGCCGAACTGGCGCGGGGCATCGAGGATGGCTGCGAGCGCAATGGCTACTGCGTGATCCTGTGCAACTCCGACGACGACCCGCGCAAGCAGCGCAGCTACCTGCGCGTGCTGCTGGAGAAACGCATCGACGGTCTGATCGTGGCCTCGGTGGGCGAGGAGGCCGACCTGCTCGACAGCCTGGCCAGCGTGCGCACGCCCATGGTGATCGTCGACCGCGCGCTGGCGGGCGTCGACGCCGACCTGGTGCGCATCGACCACGAGCAGGGGGCCTACCTGGCCACCCGGCACCTGCTGGAGCTGGGGCACCAGGACATCGCCTGCATCAACGGCCCGGCACACACCAGCGTGGCCAAGATGCGCCTGGCCGGCTTTCACCGGGCACTGGCCCAGGCCGGGGTGCCCCTGCGCGAGGGCCGCGTGGTGGACAGCGACTTTACCAGCCTGGGCGGCTATGGCGCCGCAGCGCAACTGCTGGGCCACGACCGCCCGACCGCGATCTTCGCGGCCAACGACATGATCGGCATGGGCGTGCTGCGTGCCGCGGCCGAGCGCAACATCTGCGTGCCGAGCGAACTGTCGGTGATCGGTTTCGACGATATCCAGATGAGCCAGTACGTCTACCCTGCGCTGACCACGGTAGGGCAGTCGATCCGCGAGCTGGGCGAGATGGCGTCCGAACTGTTGCTGCGGCGTATCGGTGAGCCGCAGCGCAGTGGGGTAGAGCAGCGCATCGTCGCGCCGAGCATCGTGCTGCGCGAGTCCACCGGGCCGCGTCCCGACCTCTTCAATGATTACCGCTAGGACCGACATGCCATGCAAGCGAATGTAGTGGTGGTAGGCAGCCTGAACATGGACCTGGTGACCCGCGCCGAGCGCCTGCCGCAGGCGGGGGAAACCCTGGCCGGCGAGTGGTTCGGCACCGTGCCGGGCGGCAAGGGCGCCAACCAGGCGGTAGCAGCTGCGCGGTTGGGGGCAGCGGTGGCAATGATCGGCTGTGTGGGGGAGGACGCCTACGGTGCGCAGTTGCGTCAGGCGCTGCTCGACGAGGGCATCGATTGCCAGGGCGTGGACACGGCGGCGGGTGTTTCCAGTGGTGTGGCACTGATCGTGGTGGATGCCAGCAGCCAGAACGCCATCGTCATCGTGGCCGGTGGCAATGGGCACTTGCTGCCGGCATCGGTACAGCGCCTGGACCGCCTGCTGCAGGCTGCCGATGTGATCATCTGCCAGCTCGAAGTACCGCAGGCCACCGTGGCACATACCCTGGCCCGTGGCCGGGCGCTGGGCAAGACCGTGATCCTCAACCCGGCACCGGCCACCGGGCCGCTGCCGGCTGACTGGTTTGCCAACATCGACTACCTGATCCCCAACGAGAGCGAGGCCAGCGCCCTGACCGGGCTGCCGGTGGCTTCGCTGCAGGAGGCGCAGGCAGCCGCCAGCCGACTGCTGGCGCTGGGGGTGGGCAAGGTGATCGTCACCCTGGGCGCGCAAGGCGCTCTGTTCGCCGATGGCCAGGGTTTTGCGCATTTTCCGGCGACGCGGGTGCAGCCACTGGACACCACGGCGGCCGGGGATACCTTCGTCGGTGGCTTTGCCGCTGCGTTGGCCGCTGGCAGGTCGGAGCGCGAGGCCATTGCCTTTGGCCAGCAGGCCGCCGCCATTTCGGTCACCCGCGCCGGTGCCCAGCCCTCCATTCCGTATCTGAGCGAACTGCAGGGGAGCACGCCATGAAGAAGACCCCGTTGCTCAATATCGCCCTGTCGCGCCTGATCGCGTCGCTGGGGCATGGCGATGTGGTGCTGATCGGCGACGCCGGCCTGCCCGTGCCTGCCGGTGTCGAGCTGATCGACCTTGCACTGACGCCCGGCATACCGGATTTCATCAGTACCTTGCACACGGTGCTGGCCGAAATGCAGGTCGAAAGCCACGTGCTGGCCGACGAGACCCTGCAACACAGGCCGCCGGCCCTGGCAGGCATCGAGCTGCTGCATGCCCGCGGCGAGCTGGGCGCGCGCCATTTGATGAGCCATGCGGCGTTCAAGCAGCTCGGTGCGCAGGCCAGGGCCATCGTACGCACCGGCGAATGCCAGCCCTATACCAACATCGCGCTGGTGGCGGGCGTGACCTTTTGACTGTTGTCCCCTGAGCACAAGGAGTGCCCAATGCCTGAACGTGTCCAAAAAGCCAAACGTTTGCTACGAGGTTTAGTGCTTATGTCTGCCCTGTCGAGTACTGCCGTGCTGGCCGCGCCCCGCGACCTGATCATCGATACCGACCCCGGCGCGGATGACGTGGTGGCGTTGTTGTTCGCCCTGGCGTCGCCAGAGGAACTGAAGGTGCGCGCCATTACCACCGTGGCCGGTAATGTGCGACTCGACAAGACCTCGCGCAACGCACGGCTGGCCCGGGAGTGGGCGGGGCGCGAAGAGGTGCCGGTGTACGCCGGCGCGCCCACGCCGCTGGTGCGCACGCCGATCTATGCCGAGAACATCCATGGCGAGGAGGGCTTGCCTGGCGTGGCGGTGCACGAGCCGAAAAAGGGCCTGGCCCAGGGCAGCGCGGTGCAGTACCTGATCGACACCCTCGGTGGCGCTGAACCCAACAGCATCACCCTTGCCATGCTCGGCCCGCAGACCAACCTGGCACTGGCGCTGATTCAGGCCCCGCAGATCGTCAAGGGCATCAAGGAAGTGGTGGTGATGGGCGGTGCCCACTTCAATGGCGGCAATATCACCCCGGTGGCCGAGTTCAACCTGTACGCCGACCCACAGGCGGCAGAGGTCGTGTTGCGCAGCGGGGTCAAGCTCACCTACCTGCCGCTGGACGTGACCCACAAGGTACTCACCAGCGAGGCGCGCCTGAAGCAGATTCGCGGGTTGAACAACCACGCCAGCAAGCTGGTGGGCGATATTTTGGATGCTTACGTCAAGGGGGACATGGCGCACTACGGCCTGCCGGGTGGGCCGGTGCACGATGCCAGCGTGATTGCCTACTTGCTCAAGCCCGAGCTGTTCAGTGGCCGGCAGATTCACATGAGCGTGGATAGCCGCGAAGGCCCGACCTTTGGTCAGACCATTGCGGACTGGTACGGCACGCTCGAGCTACCGGCCAATGTGATGTGGATCGAGAGCGGCGATGCCCAGGGCTTTTTCGATCTGCTCAGCGAGCGTCTTGCTCGATTGCAGTAATGGGTGTGGGCTGGTGTTCGGTCGCGGGCCAGTGGCGTTCGAACACCTGGTCGACGAAGGTGCGGGCAGCTTCGTGGCCGAGGTCTTGAAGCAGCAGGTCGGCGGCGATGATGAACAGCTCTTCGGTGGTGCCGGGGCTGTAGGAACGATGGCCGTCAGGCCATGTGACCTTGATGTTGGTGTCCAGGGTGGGGCTATTCATGGGGGTCTCGATCGAAAATACGCGTGCTGTTTGGTGCAGATGCCGGGCCCTGGCGTCTACAGCGGGGGCATGATTGCGCTCCGCCAACAGGTACAAGTTAAACATGTTGCAACAGGGCCAGCACTGCTACTTATGCATAAGCAGCGGGGCTAGGCAAACTAAATGGTGGTTGGGTTCGCTTATTCGTGACGTCTGTACCGATTCGTCGTTGGCACTTGGGTCGGCGCGGTAGCCGTGGAGCTGGCTTGCCAGTGAAGAGGGCGAACAGAGTCCGCCTGATGTACCCTGCACCCCACAGCCACCGCGCACGCCCGAGGACACCCCGTGCAGATCGACTTGAACACCCCCGAGCAGCTCACCCCCCAGCAGGTGCGCCAGCTGCTGGCCGAAGGCAACGACCGAATCCACAACCAGTTGCGCGTCACCCGCGGCGGCATTGCCTACCTGTCGCAGATTACCGGCGGGCGCGAGCTCGATGGCCTGCTGTTTCGCCTCGAGACCTGGGCCGCTGGCTCGGGCTGCGTGGGCCCTGTTGCCGCCGACGACGAACGCTGGGTCATGCAGGTGTATAACGTGCTGGCCAGCAACTGGCCCAAGCCCGCCAGCGACTACATCGATATCTACTGAACCGCTGCGCTCAGGCAAAATCCGGTCACGATTGAGGTTTCCCTGACGAGCACGTCTCAGGCAGACTGGGACGTTTTGCAACCAAAAGTGCTTAAAACTGTCGTATCAGACAGCATTCCAGTATTTGAAAGGAGGATTCATGTTCCGCACGCGTGCAACATTGGCGAGCCTGTTGGCAGCCGTGGTTCTGGCAGGTTGCAGTACCGATGGCTCATCGTCCAAGGCGCCAGAGGTAGCGGCAGCACCGAACCTCGATGGTCGCTGCGATGCCAGCAACGCCGCATTCACCGTCGGCAAGCCAGCAACCCCCGAGCTGCTGGAGCAGGCGCGCAAGGCGAGCGGGGCGCAGATCGCCCGCGTGCTCAAGCCGACCGACATGATCACCCTGGAGTACCGTTCCGAGCGCTTGAACCTCAACGCCGACGACAAGGGCGTGGTCACCCGGGTCAACTGCGGCTGATTCCGCCCCGGGCCTGCCGTTGCATAAACGGCAGGCACAAAAAAACCCGTCCAAGGACGGGTTTTTTTAATTCGTCAGAACTTACTCTGGACGAACTTGTGCAGCCTGCATGCCCTTCTGGCCTTTTTCGGCAACGAAGGAGACGGTCTGGCCTTCTTTCAGGCTCTTGAAGCCGTCAGACTCGATGGCCTTGAAGTGTACGAACAGGTCGTCGCCGCCACCTTGTGGAGTGATGAAGCCGAAGCCTTTTTCATCGTTGAACCATTTGACGGTGCCGGTTTGGCGATTGGACATGGGTGTATCTCCAGGAAACATGATGTTTTTCAGTAGTGCGGTGTCGCCGAGGCCAACAAGGTGCACAGAGGCATCATAGTCTAATTTTGCGCTTGTGGTGACTTTTACGTGTGCCGAATGCTGATCTGGCGCAAATTAACTGAGTTTTGTATGGCCTACGCCCTTATTTCTGGGGCTTGCAGGCCTGCGTAACCAGCTGTTTTGCCTTGTCTATAAGCTTCTGGTCTACGCCGTCAGTGCTGTTGAGCTCTTTGATCTCTGCGTCCGAAAAGTTTTTTTCGATCACATTCACGCTGCAGCTGCAGTGCTTTTCGGCGGATTGTTTCGTCATGCCCGGCTGGGCAGAGGCGGTGGCCACGCAGGACGTCAGGTAGCCTGGTGGAACAGTGCCTGCGTTGGCGCCAAGCGGCAGCAGCAGGGCACCAGTGGCCGCCAAGGCCAGAAGAGAATGAAGTCGCATACCGGTCACTCCTTTATTAGGTCGGGTGTATCTAGAGTAGGTCGCTTCCTAATCTCTGAGCGGAAAAAAACCGCTCAAGTTCACCGCATCGGTCTAAATTCAGAATATTTCTGCATATCCCCGGCCCATGGCCCTACGCGCCGAAAGCTTTGTGCTAGCATGCCTGGCTCAGGATTTGGCCGATTCGTCTTGCCGCTCAAATCTTTCTATATATATGTATCCAGTCACTCTGGTTCGTACCCTGGCAGGCCCTTGGGCTTCTGCCACTGTGAGGCAGGCTTTGCATTGCAAAGACAGGGTCGAATCGCGTACTGGCTCATCCCAACCCACGTGACCTTTGGTAGGGGTCACCACTAGGAGAGGAGGCGCCATGCCCACTATTACTCTTCCCGATGGCAGTCAACGTTCGTTCGACAAGGCCGTAACCGTAGCCGAGGTCGCCGCATCCATTGGTGCAGGCCTGGCCAAGGCCACCGTGGCCGGCAAGGTCGACGGCAAGCTGGTCGACGCGTGCGACCTGATCGAGCAGGACGCCAGCCTGCAAATCATCACGCCCAAGGACGAAGAGGGGCTGGAGATCATCCGTCACTCCTGCGCTCACCTGGTCGGTCATGCCGTCAAGCAGCTGTACCCGACCGCCAAGATGGTGATCGGCCCGGTCATCGACGAGGGCTTCTACTACGACATCGCGTATGAGCGTCCCTTCACCCCGGAAGACCTGGCGGCGATCGAGCAGCGCATGCAGCAGCTGATCGAGAAGGACTACGACGTCATCAAGAAGGTCACCCCGCGCGCCGAGGTGATCGAGCTGTTCAAGGCCCGTGGCGAAGACTACAAGCTGCGCCTGGTCGAAGACATGCCGAACGAACAGGCCATGGGCCTGTACTTCCATGAAGAATACGTCGACATGTGCCGCGGCCCGCACGTGCCCAATACGCGCTTTCTCAAGTCGTTCAAGCTGACCAAGCTGTCCGGTGCCTACTGGCGCGGCGACGCCAAGAACGAGCAACTGCAACGTGTGTACGGCACGGCCTGGGCTGACAAGAAGCAGCTGGCCGCCTACATCCAGCGCATCGAAGAGGCCGAGAAACGCGACCACCGCAAGATCGGCAAGCGCCTGAACCTGTTCCACCTCCAGGAAGAAGCGCCGGGCATGGTGTTCTGGCACCCCAATGGCTGGACCCTGTACCAGGTGCTCGAGCAGTACATGCGCAAGGTGCAGCGCGACAATGGCTACCTGGAAATCAAGACCCCGCAAGTGGTCGACCGCACGCTGTGGGAGAAGTCCGGGCACTGGGCCAACTACGGTGACAACATGTTCACCACCCAGTCCGAGAACCGCGACTACGCCATCAAGCCGATGAACTGCCCGTGCCACGTACAGGTGTTCAACCAGGGCCTGAAGAGCTACCGCGAGCTGCCGCTGCGTTTGGCCGAGTTCGGCGCTTGCCATCGCAACGAGCCTTCGGGCGCCCTGCACGGCATCATGCGTGTGCGCGGCTTCGTGCAGGACGATGCGCACATCTTCTGCACCGAAGAACAGATGCAGTCCGAGTCCGCCGCGTTCATCAAGCTGACCCTGGATGTGTACAAGGACTTCGGCTTCAAGGACATCGAGCTCAAGCTCTCGACGCGCCCTGAAAAGCGCGTGGGCTCCGACGACCTGTGGGACCGTGCCGAAGGCGCATTGGCCGCCGCGCTCGACAGCGCCGGCCTGCCGTACGACCTGCAGCCGGGTGAAGGGGCGTTCTACGGCCCGAAAATCGAATTCTCGCTGAAGGATTGCCTTGGCCGTGTGTGGCAGTGTGGTACCCTGCAGCTCGACTTCAACCTGCCGATCCGTCTGGGCGCCGAATACGTCTCCGAAGACAACGGCCGCAAGCATCCGGTGATGCTGCACCGTGCCATCCTCGGTTCGTTCGAGCGTTTCGTCGGAATTCTCATCGAGCACTACGAAGGTGCATTCCCAGCCTGGCTGGCGCCTACGCAGGCGGTGATCATGAATATCACCGACAAACAAGCGGATTTCGCCCAGAAAGTGGAAAAAACTCTGGCCGAAAGCGGCTTCCGTGCCAAGTCCGACTTGAGAAATGAGAAAATCGGCTTTAAAATCCGCGAGCATACCTTGCTCAAGGTTCCCTATCTCCTGGTTATCGGGGATCGGGAAGTCGAAACGCAAACTGTCGCTGTGCGTACCCGCGAAGGTGCTGACCTGGGCTCCATGCCCGTCGCCCAATTTGCGGACCTGCTCGCGCAAGCGGTTTCCCGGCGTGGTCGCCAAGATTCGGAGTAATTACTATTAAGCGTGATATGAGACAAGATAAACGAGCTGCACCGAAAGCCCCGATCAACGAGAATATCTCGGCACGTGAGGTTCGGTTAATTGGCGCTGACGGCGAGCAGTTGGGCATCGTCTCGATTGAAGAAGCGCTTCGTATCGCTGAAGAAGCGAAACTGGACCTGGTAGAAATTTCTGCTGACGCCGTTCCGCCTGTCTGCAAAGTCCTCGACTACGGCAAAAGCCTGTTCGAGAAGAAAAAGCAGCAGGCTGCGGCGAAGAAGAACCAGAAGATCATCCAGATCAAAGAAATCAAGTTTCGTCCAGGGACGGAGGAAGGGGATTACCAGGTAAAACTACGCAACCTGGTACGTTTCCTTACTGATGGGGACAAGACCAAAATCTCTCTGAGATTCCGTGGTCGTGAGATGGCCCACCAGGAGCTGGGTATGGAACTGTTGAAGCGGATCGAAGCTGATCTTGCCGAATACGGGACCGTCGAACAGCATCCTAAGATGGAAGGACGCCAGCTTTTGATGGTCATCGCCCCCAAGAAAAAGAAATAACCACCAGGGCACGGCAGGCCTTGCGGTTATGTTTATCAACTGAATGCGGAGTATCCGAACATGCCAAAAATGAAAACCAAAAGCGGTGCAGCCAAGCGTTTCTTGAAAACGGCTAACGGCATCAAGCACAAACACGCTTTCAAGAGCCACATCCTGACCAAAATGTCGACCAAGCGTAAGCGTCAACTTCGCGGTAGCAGCCTGCTGCACGCGTCGGACGTTGCAAAAGTCGAGCGCATGCTGCGCCTTCGTTAATTTTTGGTTATAGATAGAGGAAATTACTCATGGCTCGTGTAAAGCGTGGCGTCATCGCTCGTAAGCGTCACAAGAAAATTCTGAAACTGGCTAAAGGTTACTACGGCGCTCGCTCGCGCGTATTCCGTGTTGCCAAGCAAGCGGTCATCAAGGCAGGCCAATACGCCTACCGCGACCGTCGCCAGAAAAAACGTCAGTTCCGCGCTCTGTGGATCGCTCGTATCAACGCTGGTGCTCGCGTCAACGGTCTGTCCTACAGCCGCCTGATCGCTGGCCTGAAAAAAGCGTCGATCGAAATCGACCGCAAAGTTCTGGCTGATCTGGCAGTGAACGAAAAAGCGGCGTTTGCTGCGATTGTCGAAAAGGCTAAAGCCGTTCTGGCTTAAGTACCCACGACAATCATTCGCCGTCGATGTCGGCGGCGGATGTTAAACGTCATAGATAGGGGAAGAGCCTGTAAGCTCTTCCCCTATTTTGTATCTGGAGTCTGTACATGGAAAACCTGGATGCGTTGGTCTCCCAAGCCCTCGAGGCTGTGGAGCGCGCTGAAGACATCAATGCCCTGGAGCAGATCCGGGTTCAATTCCTTGGCAAGAAAGGCGAACTGACTCAGGTGATGAAGACCCTGGGCAACCTGCCGGCTGAAGAGCGGCCCAAAGTCGGCGCGCTGATCAACGAAGCCAAGGAACGCGTGACCGAGGTGCTCAACGCCCGCAAGGCCGCCTATGAAGAAGCCGAGCTCAGCGCTCGCCTGGCTGCCGAATGCATTGACGTCACCTTGCCTGGCCGTGGCCAGACCTCCGGTGGTTTGCACCCTGTCACCCGTACCCTCGAACGCATCGAGCAGTTCTTCACCCATATCGGCTACGGCATCGCCGAAGGCCCGGAAGTCGAAGACGACTACCACAACTTCGAAGCGCTCAACATTCCCGGCCACCACCCGGCCCGGGCAATGCATGACACCTTCTACTTCAATGCCAACATGCTGCTGCGCACCCACACCTCGCCGGTGCAAGTGCGGACCATGGAGTCCACTCAGCCGCCGATTCGCATTGTCTGCCCGGGTCGCGTGTACCGCAACGACTCGGACATTACCCACTCGCCGATGTTTCACCAGGTCGAAGGCCTGCTGATCGATCGCGACATCAATTTTGCCGACCTCAAAGGCACCATCGAAGAATTCCTGCGCGTGTTCTTCGAAAAAGAGCTGGCGGTACGTTTCCGTCCGTCGTTCTTCCCCTTCACCGAGCCTTCGGCTGAAGTCGATATCCAGTGCGTGATGTGCAGCGGCAAGGGCTGCCGTGTGTGCAAGCAGACCGGTTGGCTCGAAGTCATGGGCTGCGGCATGGTGCACCCGAACGTGCTGCGCATGTCTGGTATCGACCCCGAAGAGTTCTCGGGCTTCGCATTTGGCATGGGGGCCGAGCGCCTGGCCATGCTGCGTTACGGCGTCAACGATTTGCGCCTGTTCTTCGACAACGACTTGCGGTTCCTTGCGCAATTTCGCTAGGTCGCGCACCCGTAACGAATCTTTAGGAGAGCAGGATGAAATTCAGTGAAAAGTGGCTGCGCGGTTGGGTCAACCCGCAGGTATCCCGTGACGAGCTGGTGGCACGTCTGTCCATGGCCGGTCTTGAGGTCGACAGCGTAACCCCGGCCGCCGGTCAATTCAGCGGCATCGTGGTGGGCGAGGTGCTGAGCACCGAGCAGCACCCCGACGCCGACAAGCTGCGCGTGTGCCAGGTCAGCAATGGCAGCGAGACCTTCCAGGTAGTGTGCGGCGCGCCTAATGTGCGCCCTGGCCTGAAGATCCCGTTCGCCATGATCGGCGCCGAACTGCCAGGCGACTTCAAGATCAAGAAGGCCAAGCTGCGTGGCGTCGAGTCCAACGGCATGCTGTGCTCGGCTGCCGAACTGCAGATCAGCGAAGAGAACGACGGCCTGCTGGAACTGGCGGCAGACGCCCCGGTTGGCCAGGACATCCGCGTGTATCTGGACCTGGACGATGCCAGCATCGAGGTCGACCTGACCCCGAACCGCGGCGACTGCCTGTCCCTGGCCGGCCTCGCCCGTGAAGTCGGCGCCCTGTACGGCGCCCCGGTCACCCGCCCGACCGTGCCGGCCATTGCGCCAGGCATCGACGACGTGCGCCCGGTAGACGTGCTGGCGCCGGCCGCGTGCCCGCGTTACCTGGGCCGCGTTATCCGTAACGTCGACCTGTCACGCCCGACCCCGCTGTGGATGGTCGAGCGTCTGCGCCGCAGTGACGTGCGCAGCATCGATGCTGCCGTCGACATCACCAACTACGTGATGATCGAGCTGGGCCAGCCGCTGCACGCCTTCGACCTGGCTGAAATCAACGGTGGCATCCGGGTGCGCATGGCCGAGGAGGGCGAGAAGCTCGTCCTGCTCGACGGCCAGGAAGTTGCCCTGCGTGCCGACACGCTGGTCATCGCCGACCACGATCGCGCCCTGGCCATTGCCGGCGTGATGGGTGGCGAGCACAGCGGTGTTGCGGCCACCACCAAGGATATCTTCCTTGAAAGCGCCTTCTTCGAGCCGATCTCGGTGGCTGGCAAGGCCCGCTCCTACGGCCTGCACACCGATGCCTCGCACCGCTACGAGCGTGGCGTCGACTCGCAACTGGCCCGCGAAGCCATGGAGCGCGCCACTGGCCTGCTGCTGGATATCGTAGGCGGCGAAGCCGGCCCGATCATCGAGACCGTCAGCCCAGAGCACCTGCCCAACATCGCCCCGGTCACCCTGCGTGCCGAGCGCATCACCCAGATGCTGGGCATGGAGATGGACAGCGCCGAAGTCGAGCAACTGCTCAACGGCCTGGGCCTGAAAACCAGCGGTGAGGCCGGGCAGTGGCAGGTCGAAGTGCCCAGCCATCGCTTCGACATCAGCCTGGAAGTGGACCTGATCGAAGAGCTGGCCCGTCTGTACGGCTACAACCGCCTGCCGGTCCGTTACCCGCAAGCGCGCCTGGCCCCGCAGGCCAGGTCTGAAGTGCGTGGCGAACTGCCTGCGCTGCGTCGCCTGCTGGTTGCCCGTGGCTACCAGGAAGCGATCACCTACAGCTTCATCGACCCCAAGCAGTTCGAGCTGTTCAACCCTGGCGTAGAGCCGCTGCTGTTGGCCAACCCGATTTCCAGCGACATGGCGGCCATGCGTGTCAGCCTGTGGCCGGGCCTGGTCAAGGCACTGCAGCACAACCTCAACCGCCAGCAAGACCGCGTGCGCCTGTTCGAGAGCGGCCAGCGCTTCGTCGGCCAGCTGGGCGACCTCAAGCAACAGCCGATGCTGGCTGGTGTGGTCTGCGGGAGCCGCCTGCCGGAAGGCTGGGCCAACGGCCGCGACACCATCGACTTCTTCGATGTGAAGGCCGACGTTGAAGCGGTACTGGGCTTCTCCGGTTCGCTCGACGACTTCACCTTCGTGCCCGGCAAACACCCGGCGCTGCACCCAGGCCAGACCGCGCGCATCGAGCGTGGCGGCGTCGAAGTCGGCTACCTGGGCGCCTTGCACCCCGAGCTGGTCAAGACCCTGGGCCTGGATCGCACCGTGTATGTGTTCGAGCTGGTGCTGGCGGATGTAGTGGAAGGGCGCCTGCCGAAGTTCCACGAACTGTCGCGCTTCCCCGAAGTACGCCGTGACCTGGCGTTGATCGCAGGGCGTGATGTGGCGGCCAGCGCGGTGCTGGATGTAATCCGTGAAAACGCCGGCGAGTGGCTCACCGACCTCAGGCTGTTTGATGTGTATCAGGGTAAAGGTATTGATCCTGATAGAAAAAGCCTGGCCGTCGGCTTGACCTGGCAGCATCCATCGCGCACTCTTAACGACGATGAGGTGAACGCCACCACGCAAAACATTCTCACCTCGCTTGAACAAAGGTTGAACACCACGTTAAGGAAATAGCGTATGGGTGCTCTGACGAAAGCTGAGATGGCCGAACGGCTGTACGAGGAGCTGGGCCTGAACAAGCGCGAGGCCAAGGAATTGGTCGAGCTGTTTTTTGAAGAGATCAGGCACGCTCTTGAAGACAACGAGCAGGTCAAATTGTCGGGTTTCGGCAACTTTGACTTGCGTGACAAGCGCCAGCGGCCGGGCCGCAACCCGAAAACGGGTGAAGAGATCCCGATCACGGCGCGTCGAGTCGTCACCTTTCGTCCAGGGCAGAAGTTGAAAGCCCGAGTTGAGGCCTATGCTGGAACCAAGTCATAACGACGAGCTTCCGCCGATTCCAGGCAAACGCTACTTCACCATTGGTGAAGTGAGCGAGCTTTGTGCGGTAAAACCGCATGTGCTCCGTTACTGGGAGCAGGAGTTTCCCCAGCTTAACCCGGTGAAGCGCCGCGGTAACCGCCGGTATTATCAGCGCCAGGACGTGCTGATGATCCGGCAGATCCGGGCGCTGTTGTATGACCAGGGCTTCACCATCGGCGGTGCGCGGTTGCGCCTTTCGGGGGATGAAGCCAAGGATGATACGACCCAGTACAAACAGATGATTCGGCAGATGATTGTCGAATTGGAGGATGTGCTGGTGGTGTTGAAGAAGTGACCGAAGCCGTTTCAGGAATTTTGGAAAAAAAGCTTCCATAATTCAAAAGGTTAAGGTAAATTCTTCATCGTTCTCAGCAACAAGGGGAACATGCTTCAAGCCCAGTCGGGGCGTAGCGCAGCCCGGTAGCGCACTTGCATGGGGTGCAAGGGGTCGAGTGTTCGAATCACTCCGTCCCGACCATATATTTCAATGACTTAGCCACCTTCGGGTGGCTTTTTCATTTATGCGTGTGGGGACTTTTTCGGGACATCATCCGATTTTCCTCTTCAAGATCGTCAACACCGGCCCGCGCGAGTCGGTTGTTGATACCATGTTTGCAGCCTCAATCAGCTTGCCCAGCTCAGCGCCGGAATAGTGACTGGTGATGCTGCCGTTCTTGTGCCCGAGCAGTGACTTCCGATCCTCTTCAGTAACGCCTGCTGCCCGCAGTCGGCGACCGAATGTGTGCTTCAAGTCGTGAATCCTGATAGAGGCATATCCAGGGTGAGCAGGGCGAAGGTTTTCCTCCTGCCAGAGTTTCGCCGCTCTCACCCGTGCCTTCTTCCAGGCCGAGTCGTTCATTCGGTGCATCGCGGTGCCGTTGTATGGGAATACCCATTCCTTGCTGATCCCGCGCTGCCTTTCAATGATTGACTTGGCCACAGTGTTCAACACCACCAGGCGCTCGTCGCCATTCTTTACGCCCGACCTGGCGTGTCTCCCGCCGAAGTCAGCGGGGATCAGAAATACACTGGTTCCCAGTTCCGGCACCGATATCTCCCAATCCCACCTCAGCTTGCACACCTCTTGCTCCCGGCAGCCCGTGTTTACCTTGAACAGGGCCATCGTTTGCAGATGGCCCGGCAACTCGTTGAAGAGGATCGACTGCTCCTCCCATGACATTGGGTAGGGCTTGCGGCTCGACTTCTTCTCTTCGAGCTTCCTGAGCATGGGCACACTGTCCAGCCAGGGCCGGCGATCATCGTCTCGCCACTTCCTGGCGCAGAGCGTCAAAACCCGGACCGCGCGCTCGATGGCGATGTTGATCGTCCGGTTGCTCACGGCCTTTTCAATGGTCCCATCCGCCAGAACCTTTTCTGTCTGCCGATCCCTGATGAACGGCTCCAGCGCCTGGTCATCGATGTGCGTCAGCGGCAGGTGGCCCAGGTAAGGGTGAAGCTGCTTCATGCACAGGGCAGTAAGGTGAATGGAGGGCTGATCCTTGACCTCAAGGAGGTAGCGCATTGCCGCCTCCTCCCAGGTGTGCACTTGCCGAACGCCGTACACCTTCCGTTGACGCATCTGCTCGAGCTTGTGGATCAAGTACTGCTCTGCTTCTTCCCGGTCACCAGTTCCAGTACTCTCTCGAATTCGCTCCCCTTTGTAGACTTTGTCGATTTGCCAGACACCGCCCTTCTCGTAGAGGCCGGTGATCGTTTTTCGCGCCATGTATCATCTCCTCGGCGCTCGCTGCGGGGCCGATTGTTGTCCTGTCCGGTGGCTTTTTCAATCGCCTTGGCTTCGATGTAGGCGTCCGCCCACTCATCAAGCTCCTGGCGGTCAAAGGCCACGCCCTGTTTTCCGATGGGGAATTCCCGCACGTTCGGCCTGACCGTCTTGTTGAACTCATCCCGGCACATGCCGAGATACCCAGGTGCATCGCCGAACCGGATGAACCGCGGCTGAATGCTTGAGGGCTTTGCTGCTGTGGCATTCGCCATGTCTTTCTCCGTGCCGTTCAGGCCGTGAAGTGGTGCCCGACCTGCGCCGCCCGGGCGGCTTCCTCGGTGCGGAACATGATTTCTTTGGTGCCCGGCCAGCCCTCGGCCGTGTATTCCACCGATACCCACCAGTGGCCGAACTTGCGGTACGGCTCGCCAAGGATCTTCGTGACGTAGCAGTCGATCAGGTTCATGGATGGTCTCCACGCCGCCGGTGGCGGCAGGTTGGTTGTTACCTCGGCGCGATGGCAATGATCTCGGCGGCTATTAGCATGTTGCTCAGCCAGTCGTCGCCTGTCGCGCCATCAGGGTCGTCATCGCCACACTCGAGCGTCTGAGTCGGATCATTCGGATCTGCCATCAAAAGCACCGCGTAGGTGTCAGCGCTGTTGTAGATGGACCGCTGCTCGAGCTTTTCGTAAACGGAACCCACCGCTGCGGATATCACCTCCAGGCCGGTGCAGTTTCCGCCGATGATCACCTCGGCTTGCGCGCGGTATTGCCACAGTGCGAATGTGAGGCGAACTGTTTGGCTGGCCATGCTGCCACTGCAGGTCAGATTGGGGTCGTAGTTCATGATTGCGGACATAGGGGATCCTCGCCCGCGCATGTCGGCGGGCTTGAGTTGTAGGGGAGGTGTTAGGCTGAAGCGGGGCGCTTCATGAAGGTTATCCAGTGCGTCTTTTCGCGCTTGCCGGACTTGTGGCCAAACAGGGGCTTTTCATCTGTCAGGGCCAGCAGCTCGCTCACCAACACCTGCGTTTCATTCCACTTGAAGATCAAGATTCCTTCAGGCTCCAGTACCCTGAAACATTCGGCGAACCCCTGTCGGATGTCTTCGCGCCAGTCGCTGGTGAGCAGGCCGTACTTGGCGCGCAACCAACTATCGACGCCGGCGCGGGTGAGGTGCGGCGGATCGAACACCACCAGGCGGAAGGTCGAGTCATCGAAGGGCAGCTGCCGGAAGTCCATCAGCACGTCCGGCTCGACCTTCAGCACACGGCCATCACAAAGCAGGTGCTCTTCGTCGCGGATATCACCGAACAGGGCGCGCTGGTCCTGCTTGTCGAACCACATCATCCGGCTGGCGCTGCATGGGTCGAGCACTTTGACTGCCGAACTCATCGCGGCGCTCGATAGATCAGGTAGGCCATATAGACGAGGGCGATCATGGCATCAGCTCCTTCGGCACCTGGACGGTATCTCCAAACTCAAGCTGGACGATTGCTTGCATGGCTACGACCAGGGGTTTTTTCGGGTGATGGAACGCGGTGCGGCGGTGCTTTCGCTCTTTGCCGAAGATCGTGCTGCTCCAGAGTCCCGACTCGTAATAGCCGTTGCGCTTGTCCATGTAGCCGAAGTTGCGGTGCACGGCGCTGGTCGGCGGCGACAGTGACACTTGGTGCTTCTCGATCAACTCCCCGCCAAGCGTCCAGCTCTCGTGAGGGTTATACCGCTCGCAACGCTCTGTTGCTTCGCCGCGATAGTTGACGAACACCCTGTGCGGTGCGCCGTAGTGCGGCTTGGCCACATGCACATCCAGCCCCTCGGCCTTGGCGACCGCCCAGGCCAGTTGCTCGCCCACCAGGTCTGCCGTCTTCACTTCGATCAGGTCGGTCATGGCTTCACCTTGCGGGCCTGCTGGGAGCGATACCGTTCGGCGCTGCTGGAGCACCCGCCGTCCTGGCAGCCATGCTCGTGGCATGCGGTTGAATTGCACACTGAGCGATACCCAGTGCCGCCACACATGCTGCAGTTCGCGCCGGAATGCGATGGGCACGGGTAGGACTCCCCTGGCACTCCCCATTTCTGCCGGCGCGGGAGCAGCATCCCAACGCCCGAATCCGGCACGTTCGTGTTGAGCTTGTCAATCACAGCTGATACCTCTCGTCAATCCAGCGCCCAGGCGCCAGTGCGGGTGTATGTTCGGGTTGTGTTTCGTGCGGGGAGAGCTGGCGCTCGTTGCTGGCGTGCTGGCATTTCATCTGCGCGTTCAATCGGCCGAGCTGGCGCATCTCATATGCAAGCCATGCCGAGCTCGCCACCAGCCCGAGAAGCGGCAGCAGGAGGCAGAGGGAGAGGCGTGTCATGATTTGCTCCCGATCGCCGCGGCCGCCTCAACGATTGCCCGCCGAGTTGCGCGGAATGGGTCATCGCCGTGGTAAATGTCGAATTCACCAAAGCGCTCGGCATCCACGATGGTGTACGGGTCCGTGTCCGCGTCGAACGGCTCGACGATGTGGATCTGGATGCCCAGGCGATCAGCACGGCCCATCAGCACAGCTAGGCGCAGAGCATCGCCGTCATTGATCAGTGGGTTCCAGTGAGCCCGCACGCCCGACTGGCCCTTCAGGCGGAAAGGCCATTTCGGGTCTCGACAGGTGCAGGGCTCGATTTCCAGTCTGCCGGCCTTTGCAGCCAGCTTGAGCAGTTCAAGATCGCGTTCGTCTACTTCGGACACGGGGATTCCTTGGCCGCCATATCGCGGCAGTGAATAGAGGGGAGAGTGGTAAGGGTGTTGCTACGGAACGCGAACCCACCAGGACTGCGCGTAGGCCACGCCGTCGATGAACTCGATGCCGGTGAACGTGGCGCCCATGGTCGACATGCCGGTCATCACAGCCTCATACAGCGGCGGCAGCGGCGGGTACCCGGGGTGGCTGATCAGAATCGACGCAGAGCTGGAAGGGCGGCCCATCGGTGAGAACGCATCCACCCGCAAGTGCACGTCGCCCTTGATCGGCATGACTGAGTCAATTTCTTTCTGGGCACGCTTAACGCCGCGT